>JBEAVX010000404.1:0-6087 GCA_041160755.1 Pseudomonadota bacterium | reverse complement strand
TACTGCCCTGACCCTCGCCACCACCCCCGAATCCACGATGCCCGACGCCCAGCCCCCGATCCCCCGTGGCCATCTGCGCCGCCATGTGCGTGAGTTGACCGCCGCGTTGATCTTGGTCGCGCTGATGCAGCTCATGCTTGGGCTGGTCTTGGTCGTGCGCCGCGAAGGGGTCGTGGAGGCCGTCGAGGTTCACCAGGATATGCTGGCGCAGCTCCACGAGAGCCTTCAGGTCGCCTCCGCCCCCGAGGGCGCGGGCGTCGTCATTCAGGACAAGGCGGCGTGGTCGAGTCGCCACGCCCGGACGCGGGAGAAGCTCATCGCCGACGCGCCGGCGGTCCACCAGCGCCTCGACGTGGCCTACGCCCAGGCGGTGATCACGCCTGACGGTGAGGCGGACGCGGGGCGGGCGCTTCGCCAGGCGCAGCTCCAGTATGCGGCGGCGATGGTCGAGGTCATGTGGGTCGAGGTGCAGGCGCGCCTGCCGAGGATGCGGAGCCTCCTTGTGCTCATCCTCCTGCTCATCTCGCTGCCGCTCATCACCCTCGGCCTCGCGGTGTGGCGCTTTTACCTGCCGATCTCCCGCCAGATCCTCCTCACCGATCAAGAGCTGGAGCAGGCCAAGTCGATGCTGCTCGCCAAGGAGCGCGACGCCGAGCAGCTCTCCGAGGTCACCTTGGCGGGCCTCGCCGTGCGGCAGTTTCGTGAGCAGATCAACGCCTCGCGGCGCCTGCAAGACCAGCTTCGGCTAGAGCAGGCGAGCCGGGCCCTGGTGGAGTGCCTCGTCGGCGGGCGCAGCCCTGAAGAGATCGAGGAGCGCCTCGTGCGCCTCTGCGGCGCCATCGCCCAGCGCGCCGAGATGGCGCGGTGCTCTGTGGCCCTCACCGCCCGGGCGACGGGCGCCGAGCCGAAGGTCGTGGAGTGGACCGTCCCCGGGGCGCCACCTTGGGAGATGAGCGTGCTCCAAGGTGGAGATCATCAAGACGCGATGCGACACATACATCTCCAGGAGGTGATGGCCATCGCCGAAACCTGGAAGCTGGAGGAGCGCCTCCGGCCGCTGCGGGGCCAGTTCGACCACTTCCAGGTGCGCGCGATGCTGGCCGTGCGGGTTGGCCCGGAGCACGCCCCCTTGGGCACCGTCTCGTTGTCCTCGCGAACGCCCCACGACTGGACCGAGGCCGAGGTGAACGATCTCCGCCTCATCTCCCACATCATCGCCAGCGCGCTGGAGGCACGAAACGCCCAGCGCGCCTTGGAGCACGAGCGCCAGGCCCTCGCCCAGCGTGTCGCCGAGCAGACCGCCGAGCTGACCTCGGCCAACGCCGCCCTGGTGCAGATGATGTGGACGAAGGACCGCTTCTTGGCGAACATGAGCCACGAGCTGCGCACGCCGCTCTCGGTGGTGGTCACCTCGGCGGATCTCCTGCATCAAGGGCTCTACGGGGCGCTCAACGCCAAACAGCAGCGGGGCCTCGACCCCTTACGCCGCAGCGCCCAACACCTGCTCACGCTCATCGAGGACCTGCTCGATCTCAGCCGCATCGAGTCTGGGCGTCTGCCCATTGATCTGGAGTGGTGTGACGCCGCTGAGCTCGCCCGGGTGAGCGCGCAGTTTGTGCGGGGTCTGGCGTTTAAGCGGGGCGTCAGCTTGGCCACGGACCTCGGCGTCGAGCCCGCCATGCTCCAGTGTGACCCCCGCCGGGTCAAGCAGATCCTCATCAACCTCTTGGGCAACGCCGTGAAGTTCACGCCGTCTGGCCGCGCGGTGGGCATCTCCGTCTCCCGTGGCGCCGAAGAGGTCTCGTTCACTGTGTGGGATACGGGCCTGGGCATCTCGCTGGAGGATCAGTCGCGGATCTTTCGGCCCTTTGAGCAGCTCGCGCAGAACCCCGAAGACGCCGGGGGCACGGGCCTGGGCCTCGCCTTGGTGAGCCACCTCGTCGCGCTGCACAGCGGGCGGGTGAGCGTCCGGTCGGCGCCGGGCGAAGGCAGCACCTTCGTCGTCACGCTGCCGGTGCGGCAGGCGGGGTTCTCGGAGACCCCCGCGCCGTCCCCCACGACGGAGGCCACCCCGACCGCCGACCCGGCCGGGCGCCTGCTCATCGCTGAAGACAACGAAGACACCCGCGAGCTGCTGCGTGAGCTGTTCGTCAGCCTCGGCTGGGAGGTGTTTGAGGCGGTGGACGGCGAGGCCGCGTGGGCGCTTCTGCCGTCGGTGCGCCCCGACGTGCTGTTGACGGACGTGCACATGCCCCGGCTCACCGGGCTCGACCTCACCCGCCGCCTACGCGCCGACCCCGTCTGGAGCGCCCTGCCCGTCGTCATCCACACCGCCGTCGCGATGCGGGGTGATGAGGAGCGGTGTCTGGGCGCCGGGGCGAACGCCTACTTCGCCAAGCCCGTCGACCTTCGGCGCCTGGAGTCAGCGCTGCGGGGGCTCGTTCGTGGGGCTGGCGCTTGAGGGGACGCCCTCGACGTGCTCCGCGACGACCCCCTCACCCTCGGCCCAGACACGCGCGGGCGTGGTGAGGCGCATGGACCGCTCTTGACGGGTCATCACCCCCAGGCCCAGCGGCGCGGCGACGTGCCCGGGGGGCGCTCCGGCGGCCTCACGCTCAGCCAGCCAGGCGCGGTGGCGCGTGAGGCGGGCGGCGGCGCGGGAGGCGGCCCAGGGTCGCGCGCCCAAGAGGCGCTCCCGGGCGAGGGTGAGGAGGCTCGGCGCTCGGTCGACGCCGACGCTCGACCGACCCGTCGCCAAGGCGGCCATCGACGTGGTGCCGGTGCCCAGGAACGGGTCGAGCACCACGTCACCTTCGATGGAGTACATCAAGATCAGGCGGTACGGCAGCTCCAGCGGGTAGGCGGCGCTGCGGGCCCGGACCTCGGGGTCAAGCAGGCGCTGGTCGGCGCCGAGGAGATCCGTCCAGAGGTCGGAGAACCACTGGTTGCGCTCCTCCCAGAAGTACGCCGAGGCCGCGCGGCGGGCCTGCTCGTCCTTCGAGAACTGGCGTTTGCCCCCTTTGCGCAGGATGAGGATGTACTCGTGCTCGTAGGTGACGTAGGCCCCGGCGGGCAAGGTGCCGGAGCCCATGAACTTGTTCGGCGAGTTGTTCGGTTTGCGCCACAGGATGTCGGGCAGGGGCGTGAGGCCCAGGCGCATCGCGGCGGTGAGGATTCGGGCGTGGTTGGGGTAGAGGCAGAACTGATCGGCGAGGCTGCGGGTGGCGTCGCCGATGTTCACGCACAAGAAGCCGCCGTCGGCCAACACCCGGGCGCACTCCGCCCACACGGCGTCCAGGGCCTGATGTTGGGCCTCAAAGCAGGCCATGCCCTGCCCGGCGTCGAGGGCCTCCCCCGAGGCGGGGCTCAAGTCCCGGAACACCTCGTCCCACATCTGCACCATCGGGTAGGGCGGCGAGGTGACGATGAGCTGGACCGAGCCGGTCTCTACGCCGGAGAGCTGGCGGGCGTCGCCGAGGAGCAGCCGGTGGGTGGTCCGCATTCGGGCCTCCTATGGTGGCCGGTCGCGCGCGGCAATCCGCCGGCCCTGCGTCGATCTGGTGCGCTGCTCCAGATTGGAGCAGCCCCGACGCCCCGACGCACCGCGATAGAGCTTCGTAAGCAACGACGCGGCCCTGGCATACGTATTGCAGATGTAGGGTTCAACACCCCCTGGAGGCCACATGCACCTCGCCAACGGCGTCAGCCCCGAGCTGGTTTCCCTGTTCAACCAGGCCGCGCGCCTCTCCCGTGTCGGTCGTCACGAGGACGCCCTGGAGACCTGGGAGCGCCTGTTCTCGCCGGAGGGGGTGTGGAGCGAGGCCGACACCTTGGCGGCGAGCCCCTGCTTCTTGGCCGTGGCGGCGATGCGCCGGGCCTGGGTGCTCATGGACCTCGGCCGCTTTGACGAGGCCCGGGAGCGCTTCGAGCGGGGCCTGCTCCCGCGCCTGCTCGACCTGCTCCCCGCCACGGAGCGCTTCGACTACTGGTTCTCCTACGGCAACACCCTGGCCGAGCTCGGGGAGCTGGAGGAGGCCGACGCGGCCCTGGGCCGGGCGATCTGCGTCGCCATGAGCGACCTCAACGACAACCGCCGGGCGTCTCGGGCCTGGAGCCGCCTGCTCGACATCGCCACGGATCAGCACGCCTGGGGCTTCTTGGCCCGGGAGGGAGAGGCCGCGGCGAGCTGGGCGGCGAGCGCCGGGGAGCCCACCTTGGAGGTCTCGGCCTTGTGGCGCCGGGCGCTGGCGCTGCGGGTGCTGGGTCGAGAGGCCGAGGCCCACGACGCGCTCCTCCGGATCCGTGGCCTCGCCGAGACCTTGGGGCTGCGCGAGGCCCGGGCGGCGGTGGAGCTGGCGCTGCAGCGGTGACCCCCGCGCCCGTGGGTCCAGCCTGACCGTCGTCGTGGTGAGCGCGGTCTAGGCCGTCGCGCGGCGGATCCCGGTCACCGCGCGGCCCGCCGATCGACTATGCTGGGGGCGCCGCAGACGCGGTCGCCAAGAGGAGCGCCCCCCGTGCAAGAACGCACACCCCAAGACAGCACCCCCGATCATCAGGCGACGGTGCCGCGCGCCTCGCGGCTCGTGCCGACGCTCACGGTGATCTACCACCCCGAGCTCCCCGTGCTCGGGCGCCAGCTCCCCGTCACGCCCGAGGCCCCCGTCGAGCTGGGTCGCGGCGCGGAGGCGCTCGGCCCTGGCGCCTTGGACGATGGCCGCCTCTCTCGGCGCCACTGCGTGATCCGCGCCGAGGGCCGGGCCGAGGTCGTGATCGAGGACCAGCAGAGCCGCAACGGCACGGCGGTGAACGGGCGCCGGGTGTCCTCAGCGACGCTGCGCCACGGCGACGTGATCACCTTGGGCAAGCTCACCTTGCTCTACACCCTGCAGCCCCGTGGCTTCTCGCCGAGCCCGAACCCCCGCTTCGTGGGCTCAAGCCCGGCGCTCTTGGCGATGATCGAGGCGCTGAACACCTTGGCCCCGGGGAGCGCCCCGGCCCTGCTCGTCGGGGAGAGCGGCGTGGGCCGCCGCAAAGCCGCCGCCGAGCTGCACCGCGTCTCCCGCCACCGAGGCCCCTACGGCGTGGTGGACTGCGCGGCGGAGAGCGTGCCGAGCTGGGAGCGGATCCGGGCGAAGGTCGGCCAAGGCGTCATCACCTTCGCCCACATTGAGCTGGCGCCGATGCCCTTGCAGCGCGCCATCTCCGACCACCTCACGTCCTTGGGCGACGGCGAGGGCCTGCGCATCCTGGCCACCTCCGGCGGTGACCTGCGCCGCCTCGCCCGGGGCGGCGCCTTCGACGCCGACCTCGCCGAGCACCTCAGCCGCCGCGTCATCCCCGTGCCCACCCTGCGCGAGCGCGCTGAAGACCTCATCCCCCTGGCCTTCGCCTTCGGCCGCGCGGCCTCCAACGACACCCTGCGCCCCCTGAGCCAGCGCCTCACCCTGGCGCTCTCCTTGCACCCCTGGCCCCAGAACCTCCGCGAGCTCAAGGACACCATGACCCGCGTCTGCGCCGAGCAGGCCCACGAGCCCCAGCTCAAGGCGCCCGGTTGGCTCTTGCAGCAGCTCCCGGGGCGGGTGGAGGGGGTGGACGCCTAGGGCGCACCCCGCGCCGCGAGGCTGACCACCACCACATCCCCGGCCTCTTTGCCCTGGCGGATGTTCTTGGGCACCGGCAACAGCGCCCCGTGCCGTTTGTCAGCCCAGACGCTCGTGTCCCAGCTCCGCCCGTCCACGGTCGCCCGCACCGGGGTTCGCCCCCAGCCGGCCACCACCGGCGGCGCGTGCTCGGCGGGGACGGGGGCGAAGGTCCAGCCGCCGGGGGCCTCCACCCGCCACAAGGTCGCCTCGAAGGTGCTCGGCTCGAAGAGGGTCATGGGGTCTTGGGCGCTGGCTCAACAGGGGGCGGCGGCTCCGCGACGTAACCCAAAGACCGCAGCATCTCGAAGGTCTCCACGTCCTCGACGGTGACCGGCTGGGTCGGGCTCGTCGGGGTGAGGCCCCCGCGGGCGGCGCCGAGGGCCTGGTAGAGCGGCTCGGCGCGGCCGCGCTGGGTGGGGTCGTCGGAGAGGAGCGCGCCCTCCAC
>JBEAVX010000394.1:0-5482 GCA_041160755.1 Pseudomonadota bacterium | reverse complement strand
GAGCAGCAGCGGGGCCGTCTTCTTGCTCTTCGGTGAGGTGTCGAACACGCTCAGCGCCGACGCCGACGCCATCATCTACGGCGCGTCCAGCTCGATGCAGCTCGGCAGCGCGCTCTCCGGCCCCGGCGACATCAGCGGCGACGGCAAGGACGACATCGTGATCGGCGCCATCGAGGCCACCGGCGGCGCGAGCAAGTCGGGCTCGGTGTTCTTGTTCTTCGGCGACATCGCTGAGGGCAACGTCACCACCACCTCCTCGGCCAGCGTGCAGCTCCAAGGCGTGAGCGGCCAAGATCAGTTCGGCGCCTGGATCAGCGGCCCGATGGATCTCGACGGTGACGGCGACGGCGATCTGGGCCTGGGCGCGCCGGCCGCTGATCCCTCCTCGCGCACCGGCGCGGGCTCCGCGTATGTCTTCTACGGCCCCTTCGTGGCGGGCGTGAACGAGCTGGCGAGCGCGGCGGACTTCACCCTCACCGGCACCGTGACGAACGACGGCCTGGGCACCGTCGTCGAGGCGGCGGGCGACTTTGACGGCGACGGCTACGGCGACCTGATGCTCTCCGCGCCAAAGGCCCAAGGCAACAAGAGCGGCTCAGGCGTGGTCTACCTGGTGCTCGGCGGCAGCAAGCGGCTGAGCGGGGTCAACGACATCGCGACGGCCCTCGACGTCGGCATTCAGGGCCTCACCACCGACGACGGCATCGGGGCCCGCCTCGCCCCGGCGGGCGACGTGAACAACGACGGCCTCGCCGACATCCTCATCGGCGCGCCGACCTACGACAGCCGCGACACCGGCGCCGCGTACCTCGTCTATGGTGACGCCGGGGTGAGCGGCCTCGCGCTCTTGTCGTCCTACACCACCTGGTCGCTCACCTCCAGCATCCGAAACGACTTCGTCGGGAGCTCCCTCGGCGGGGTCGGCGACACGAACGGCGACGGCTTCGATGACTTCGTCGTCGGCGCCTCGGGCTACGACTACGGCTCCGCCTCGGGCAACGGCGCGCTGTTCTTGTTCTACGGCGGCGGCTACTGATCAGGGCTCGCTGGGGCCCAGCTCGCCCACCCAGCGGGCCATGCCGCCGACGAGGTAACCCACGTCAAAGCCGCGCTGGCGTAACCACACCGCCAGCTCGGCCGCCCGGGCGCCGCCGCCGTCGAGGAGCACCACGGGCCGGGCGCGGTCGAGGTGGCCCTCGGCCTCGATCTGAAGCTGCGCGTAGGGGAGACAGCGCGCGCCGGGGATGTGGCCCCGGGCGAAGGTGTCTGGGTCGCGCAGATCGATGAGCTGGGCGTCGGGGATCGTGCCCTCGATGAGCTGCCAGGCCTCGATCCGCAGAGAGATCACGGGGTCGTCTCCTCCGACGAGGCCTCCGCGCCGCCGGTCAACACACGGTACTCGACATAGACGGTCATGCCCGCCCGGGGCACGGCGCGGCCATGAAACACCACGGCGTTGTCGCCGGGGGCGTAGGTCCAGCCGTCGACCTCACGGTTGGGGATCTTCGCCTCGTCTACCCAGACGATCAGCGTCTCTGGCGCGGGCAGGCGCTCCAACAAGAACGTGTCGCTGAGCCCGGCGAGCTCTAGGCCGATGCGCGAGAGGATGTTCGCGTAGCTCTCGGCGCAGATGGAGTCGAGGTAGCCGCCGCTTTGCGTGGTGGCCTCGATGTACCGCGCCCCGGCGTTCGCGGCGGCGGTGCCCGAGGTGCAGCCGTCGGGGAGATCGCCGACGATGGCGTGGGCCGAGAAGTCTTGGGTGGGCGCGAGGCGGGCCAAGGCGTCGAGGTAATCTTGTAAGGGGAGGGGAGAGTGGTCGTCCTCGTCGGAGAAGAACACGACGTTGAGGTTCGCGCCGTCGCGCACGAAGCCGGGGTTGGCGCCGGAGAGCGCGCTCAGCGCCATCTCCAACCCGCGCTCATCCCGATCGCCGTCGTCGCCCACCTGCACCGCCGCCGAGAAGGCCTCGCCGAGCGCCGGGGTGTCCCGGGTGAGCGGCGCTGAGGTCAAGACGCCGCCGTCGTTTGGGTCCATCGTCGTGACGCCGAGCTTAAAGTCGGCGTTGGAGTCTTGGAGCGCCTCGACGAACACCGCGAAGTTCGCCGCGAGCTGGGCCTGTTCTTCGGCCATCGACGCCGAGTTGTCGATGACGAACAGCACGTCGGCGGAGACGTCGGCGTCGGGCTGCTGAAAGACCTCGGTCTTGGTGAGCTCGGCGTACTCGTAGTCGGAGCAGGCGCCGAGCACCGGCAGGGCGAGGGGGAGCAGGGCGAGAAGGCGGGGTCGCATAGGCGCTCACCAGAGGGGCCTCTTATGCTACACTACAAAACCCCACTGAGGAAGCCCCATGCTGCTCATCCACCTCCTAGTTGGCTGCGGGCCATCGGCGATCGTGCTCCCCGAGGTCGTCGAGATCCGGGTGGAGCCCGCTGAGATCACCCTCGTCACCGGCGCTGAGGGCGGCGAGCCGGTCGCCTTCACCGCCATCGGCACCGACAGCGACGGGAAGGAGCTGACGCTCGACCAGGTGGAGTGGTCGGTCTCCAACCGCGTCGTCGGCGAGATCGACGAGTCCGGCGTGTTCACCCCGGCCCAGAACGGCGGCCGCGCCTGGGTGACCGCGCGCCTGGCGGGCTTGGAGTCCGTGGCGAACCTCACCGTGCTCTACGAGGAGGAGATCGTCGTCGAGGGCACCGACAAGGACGCCTTCCGCAACGAGAACCGGGCGGACCTCAACTTCTGGCTCTACCCCGAGGACGGCGTGAACATCCCGCGCAACACGCCGGGCATTCGGTTCATGTGGCAGAACCTCGGCGCCGTCGCGTACCGCCTGCAGCTCACGTCCTCGGCCACCGACCTCATCGTCTACACCAACACCAACTCCTGGACGGCGGACGAGGCCACCTGGCAGAAGATCACCGCGACGAACGCCGGCGGCGAGGTCGAGCTCAAGCTCGCGGCGGCCACGGCCGACACGGTCTATGTGGACGCCCCGCGCCGGGTGGCGGTGAACCGCCTCGACGGTCGCGGCTCGATCATCTACTGGTCCACGTCCTCAGGCGGCCTGATGGAGCTGCCCTACGGCGAGCAGGCGTTTGAGCTGATCACGACGAACACCACCGGGCGCTGCGTGGCCTGCCACACCGTCTCCGAGACCGGCCTGGTCGCCTTCGCCTACGACGGCGGCAACCAGCAGATGGGCGTCAAGCGCCTGGAGGACCTCAGCGACATCATCCCCGCAGACTCCGGCAACTACGGGAACTTCTTCACCTTCTCCCCCGATGGTCGCTACCTGCTCTCCGTGAGCTACGGCGCCTTGCAGCTCCGCGAGGCCGAGACCGGCGTGTACCTCTGGGACATCCCCACGGGCGTCAGCGCCACACACGCCGACTGGTCCCCCGACGGCGATCAGCTCGTGTTCGTGGCCGTGGCGGGCTACGGCGCCGACTGGACCTTCACCGGCGGCAGCCTGATGGTGATGGACCACCTCGGCGACGGCGTGTTCAGCGCGCCCCGGCCCCTCTTTGTGCCCACCGACGGGCGCAACGCCTACTACCCGTCGTGGTCCCCGGACGGCGAGTGGATCGCCTTCAACCAGTCCTACGGCGACGCCTACGACGATTACGACGCCAAGGTCTTCGTGATGCCTTCAGACGGCTCGTTGGCGCCGATGGAGCTCGTGCGCGCGAACCAGAGCGGCGACATGTCGAACTCGTGGCCGCAGTGGGGGCCCTTGCCCGACGACGACATCCTCTGGCTGGCGTTCTCCTCCCGCCGGGCCTATGGCGACGTGGTCGCGAACCAGCCGCAGATCTGGGTGGCGGCCTTCGACCCCTACCTGGCTCGCCAAGGCAAAGATCCCTCGTTCCCGGCGTTCTGGATGCCCAACCAAGACCCGGCGCAGAACAACCACCTCCCGTTCTGGACCGACAACTGATGCGCCGCCTCTTCGCGCCGCCGCCGCTCCTCCTCTTGGGCGTCGTCTGGGGCTGCGCCCCCCAAGAGGGCCCCATCGACGCCTCGGGCGCGGGCTTCGCCGAGTTCATCGGCGCGCCCGACACCCAGTACGAGCTCATCCCCGAGGGCCTGCCCGACGAGCCCCCGGCGCTCTTGCGCACGGCCGCCGACCAGTCCACCTGGACCTTACGCCTCGGCGAGCGCTGGGCGGACGCCGCCCCGGCGGGGGAGTGGACGCTCTCCAAGTCCGACGGCCTGCGGGTGGGCCAGCAGCTCCTCTTGCCCAAGCGGGTGAACGAGGGCGAGGCCCAAGACGGCGCCACGGTGATCACCGTCGGCGAGCGTGAGGTCTGGTACGGCATCTTCCCCACCGTCGCGACGGTGGAGGTGGAGTCTGGAGAGTGGGCCGGAGAGCACGCCTTCGCGGCGGGCGTCGGGCCGATCCTGCTCACGATCAACGGCGTGCGCTGGGAGCTCGCGGGCTACGAGGGGCTCTGAGTCATGCGCGCCGTCGTCACCGGAGCCAGCGGCCTCTTGGGCGCAAACCTCGCCCTGATGCTTCGAGAGGCGGGCCACGACGTGGTCTGCACCCGCCGCGCGGGCAGCCGCGTCAGCCACCTCGATCACGCCAAGCTCTCTTGGGCCGAGGCCGATCTCGCCGACGAGGAGGCCCTGCGCCGGGCGTTTGACGGCGCGGACTGGGTGTTTCACAACGCCGCGGCGGTGACCGTGCGCCAGAGGGTGACGCCGACGATCTACGACGCCAACGTCCTGGGCGCCGAGCGGGCTCTGCGCGCCTGCCAGGCCGCCGGGGCGCGGATGATCTTCACCTCCAGCACAGTCACCATCGGCCTGGCCACAGGCCCCGAGCCCGCGGATGAGGGCGCCCGCTGGAACCTGCCCGAGCGTGGCCTCGGCGACGCCTACGCCGTGACCAAACGAGAGGGCGAGGCCCGCGCCTTGGCGGCGGCCGCTGCGGGGGCCGATGTGGTCGTGGTGAACCCCGGCTACATGTTCGGCCCCTACGACGCCCGCCCGTCGAGCGGCCGAGTGCTCATCGAGCTGGCTCGTGGCGCCATCCCCGCGCTCACGCCGGGCACAAACTCCTTCGTGGACGTGCGCGACGTGGCGAGGGGCATGATGAGCGCCGCCGAGCGCGGCGTGAGCGGCGAGCGTTACATCCTCGCCGGGCACAACCTCTCCTACACAGAGGCCTTCCCGATGTTCGCGGCCTGGATGGGCGTGAAGGCGCCTCGGTTTCGCCTGCCCTACGCCCTCTGCGCGCCGATCGGCTGGGCGGGCGACGCGCTGGAGCGCCTGCGAGACGCGGAGCCGCTGATCAACTCGTCTACGGTGGGCTACGGGTTCTGTGCGGACTTCCGCTTCTCGTCGAAGAAGGCGGAGGCGGCCTTGGGGTACACGATCGGGCCGTTGGAGCCCGCGGTGATGGAGACGCTGGCGTGGTTTCGGGGGGTGGGGATGGTTTGAGGGGCCTCACCCCCTACCTCGGCCGACTCCCCTCCGC
>JBEAVX010000388.1:0-4876 GCA_041160755.1 Pseudomonadota bacterium | reverse complement strand
GCGGAGGGGCGCCGCCGGTCTGAGAGAGGCCCGTCTCGACCTCGTCCCCTTCGGCCTCGTCGTCGTCGCGGCGACGGCGCATGGCGTAGATGCGGGTCTTGCTGCCGGGGATCTTGCTCGCGAGGCGCTTGAGGCGCTCCACTGGCCGCTCCTCCTTCGCGTCCAGATCCGCCGTCAGGCTCTTGAAGGTGGCGTCTCCGAGGGCCTCCTTAAACACCTTCACCAAGGAGGGGTGGGGCTGGGCGGCGAGCACCCGCCGAACCTCGGCGTGGGCCATCGCCCCCAAGGCCGTCACGCCCTCCTTCACCCAGCGGGACATGGCGCTGTCTAGGGTCTCGGCGCTGGCGGCGAGCTGGTCAAAGGCGAGGGTCGTGGTGGTGGGATCGTTGAGGATCGCCAAGGCGCCGAAGGGCCGCAGGCGGTTGGCGCCGAGCTGGGATCGGACGATCTCGATCGCGCGATCCTTGGGGATCGCCTTGAGCGTCCGCAGCAGCAGGCCGTTCACATAGTGGCCGTAGTAGTAGTCGCCGAGGCCCTTCGCCTCCCAGCCGTCGAACTTGAGGAAGCGGTCTACGGCCTCGTCCTCGACGAGCTGGCCCCGGGCGCCCACCCCCGCGAGCACATGCAGCACCGCGCGGGTGAGGCCCTCGCGGAGATCCTGCGCCGCAGGGGCGCCGTCGTGGGTCTCGATGATCCAGTTGAGCTTGGTCGGCGGCAGGCGGCCGAGGCCGTAGGCCGTCAGCTCCATCCCCGGGAAGTTCTTCTCGGTGAAGGTGTAGATCGCCGCCCGGGCGTCCTCCCACAGCGCGGCGTCGTCAAACTCGCCGAGGAACGGCAAGGCGTGGTCTTTGTAGTAGGGGTTCGCCAAGACCCCACGCAGGAGCGCCACGGCGCGTCCCTCGCCGAGGGTGTGCAGGGCCTCGACCACCTGCTCGATTCCTTGGAGGTTCTTGTCGCTGCCGCCGGTGATGCCCTCGTAGCCCTGCAGCGTGGTGCCCGCCTCGACCCCTTTGGGCACGGGCACCCCCAGCGCCTTGCACCGCAGGATCGCCGCGTAGCGCACAGGATCCGCGACGTAGGGGCGATCGGCCTGCAGGGCCTTCGTGATCTTGAACAGCTCGTCGGGGGCGTCGGCGCGAAGGTGGAGCAGGAGGTGGTAGAGCTGGCCCTTCGTGGCGTCGATGGCGTTCAACAAGGCGCCGAGATCGTTGAGCGGCGCGATGGTGAGCCCGTGGGCGGCGCTCGTGATGTTCAGGCGGTACTCAGCCTTCTTGGCGGCGGCGAGGCTGGCCTTGGACCAGGTGTCCATGTCGCAGAACTGCTCGATGTACGCCGCGAACGCCTCGCCGGGCCAGTGGTAGCCGGGCTCGATCTTGCCGTCGATGACGCCCCGCGCGCCCTCGACCGGGCGCCAGGGGCGGTCGTTGAGGCCGTAGTGCAGCACATGCCGCGTCGCGAGCTCCGTGACGGTGTTGGGCGGCAGCTCCTCCCGGGAGATCACCCCGAAGCGGCGCAGCACCAAGGCCACGCCGTCCCGCACCGGACTTGGCAGAGACTGCCAAGCGGCGAAGGCCTCGGGCTCCCAAGCGTAGGCCTGGGCGACGAGGCGATCGAGGGACTCCGGCCAGAAGCTCACGAAGCGGTAGGCCGAGACCTTGTTGTGGTCGTAGGACTGAATCTTGGTGAGCAGCTCAAACACCTCCGCCGGGGAGGCCGCGGCGGGGTTGTCGGAGAGGTCGCTCCACAGCTCGGGCTCGACGGCGAGGTCAAAGTGGCCGGTCTGGTGCAGGTGCCAGGCCATCACCACCCCGGCGCTGTACTCGATGTCCACCCGGGCGGCGTCGAGCTTCTTGTAGCTGCTCTTCGCCTTCTTCATCTTGCCGCCGATGCTCTTGAGCTTCTTCTCGGCTTTTTTGTCGGAGAGGTCGTCCCGGCCCGCGACGAACACGGTCTCGGTGACGGCGCCGTCGGCGGCGATGGCGCGGCAGACGCCGTGCTTCACGCCTTGGCGCAGGGTCTGCTCCTCGGTGAGCCGCCCCGTCTCGTCGAAGCTGCGCCACAGGCCGTACTTGTAGCCCCGACGATAGGCGCCCTCGCGCTTGGGCTGGCCGTTCGCGTGCCACTCCCGATGCTCACCATGCAGCAGGCCGTCGAGGTAGCCCGCCTCCTCTTTGAGCGCGCCGCCGGGGTGAAACCAGCGCCAACGCCCGACCCGTTTGCCGTGCTCATGTTGGCCCTCGGTCGTGAGGTGGCCGTCCTCATCCCACCAGCGGCCAGGGCCGTGGTCCTCATCGGCGACAAACTCGCTCTCTTGGATGAGGGCGCCGTTCTTGGCGTAGAAGCGCCACACGCCGTACCCTTTGCCGCCGCGCTGCATCCCCTCCTTCTCAAGCTGGTCGGTGCCGGGGTAGTAGCTGCGCCAGGCGCCGTCGTCGGGGGTCTGATCCAGAGCCATCGGGTCACCTCAGGAGCGAAAAAAGGGGGTTCACCCCGGCGACGCCAAGGCGCCGAGGGGGATCGTCTGTGCGGATCCGCGCGGGTCAGCCGCCCGACGCCGCCGGGGTGAACGCGCCGCCGTCGGCGCGCACACCAGACTCCGAGACCTTGAGCGTCACCGTGGCGCCCGTGGCCACGTCGAGCTGGCCCTTCGCGTAGAGCGTGGTGAAGCCGCCGTCCCACACCTCGATGTTGACCTTGCCCGGCTTGAGCTGCACGTCTTTGCGGGCGTCTTGAAACAGGCGCAGCTCGGCGAGCATCGCGGCGTCGCTCTTGATGTTGTAGAAGCCGCCGTCTTCAGCGACGAACCGCACCGTGCCCGGGCCCGCGACCGGGGCGTCTTGGGTGACGGGGCGGTCCTCGACCCGCACGACGTCGGTGGGCAGGCGGGCCGGGTCTTCGTTGGGGTCGTAATAATAATCGACGTAGTCGAGCTCTTTGAGGCCCTCGACGAACACGGTCTCGGTGAGGGTGAGCTTGCCGGTCTTGACGACCATCCGGGCCTCGTGGCCGTCGGGCACGTCGATGATGACCAGAGAGTTGCCCGCCTGGACCTTGTTGCGCCCAGCGTCACAGAGGATGGCGTAGCTCGTGGACTTGGGCGTGTAGGGGTGGCCGTTCACGCTCACGAGCACGGGCACGTCCGAGGTGACGACGATGCGGGAGGTGGCCTCGGCGGTAGAGACCAGGGCCAAGAGGATTGGGGCGATCACGATGCCTCCGCGTTGGCGGCGAGGGGGAGGGGCCTCTGCTCCTCTCCCAAGGCCTGAATGAACACCGCGCGCACGTCCTCCAGTCGCGCGTCGAGATCTTCAGCCGTCCAGCCCAAGGTGTCGATGGGCGCGAGCACGTTCACGTCGACGGTGACCGGCGTGAACGCGAAGGTGTGTTTTTGCCAGTTCTTGTGCGCGTTGTGCACGACGACGGGCACGATCGGCAGGCGCGTGGCCAAGACGAGGTGACCGAGGCCCTTCTTGAACGGCAGGAGGCGCCCGTCGCGGCTGCGGGTGCCTTCAGGCCACATCCACACGCCGAGGTTGTACTTGGCGACGGCGTCGCTGACACCTTTGAGCCCGGCGATGGCGCTCTCGCGGTTGGCGCGATCGATGAGCAGGTGGCCGGTGAGGAAGTACAGCCAGCCGAAGAACGGCACCCGGCCGACCTCCTTCTTGGCGATGCCGCAGCCGCCGACGGGGCACAGCCACATGCCCAAGAAGATGTCGAGCATCGAGGCGTGGTTCGAGACGTAGATCGCGGGGAAGCTCCCGTCGAGGCGGTCGCGGTCATGAATGACCACCTTGGCCCGGGCGAGCCAGGCGATCACCGAGCCCACAACCTTTCCGTAGTAGTTGCCTATACGGACACGCACCCCGCGCCACGGCAAGAACAGCACCGTGAGCGGGATGAGGATGAGCGCGCAGAGCGACATCCAGGAGAAGCCGAGGGTGAGGCGAATGGCAGAGTCGAGGCGTCGCACCCGGCGAGCTTAACCCACACGCGCGCGATTTGTTGACCGCAGCCGCTCGTAGAGCGCCTCCAACCTGAGCGCCGAGGCCTCCCAGGTGAAACGTTCGCGGACATCGGCCGCCGCCGCGCGCCCCAAGGCCTCTCGCCGGGCCCGATCTCGGCAGAGCCCAAGGATCACCTCGCCGAACTCGGCGTGCGGCGCGCGCACCACCCCGGCGATGTCCCGGGCCGAGCCCGGCGCGCAGACCGTCGGCAGCCCGAGCCCCAGGGTATTGAGCAGCTTGATCGGGAAGCCGGGGCAGCTCCCCCGGGGCGAGGCCGCGAGCTGGGCGCAGGCGAGCAGATCCCGCACCTCCGTCCAGGTGTTGGCCTGGATGAAGCGGCGGCGCGCGGCGGGGATCGGCGCGGCGAGGGCCTCTAGATCGGGCATCGGCGAGGCCGAGATCATCAGGAGCCCCGGCGCGTCGGGAACACCTCGGGCGTGGAGCTCCGCGACGGCGCGCACGAGCACCGGGAGGTCCTGGTACACGTCGGGGTTGCCCGCGTAGGCCACCCACGGCCCCTCGCCGAGCCCCCACCGGGCGCGGGCGCGGTCGGGATCGGCGCCGTCGAGGTCCTCGGCGTCAACGCCCGGCGGGATCAGCGCCACCTCGGGGCAGCCCCCGGCGCGCATCGCCGCCTCGGCCTCCTCGCTGAGCACGACGGCCGCGTCAACCACCCGAGGCAGCGCCCGATCCACCGCCCCGCCCAAGGCCGCCCCGACCCGTCGCGCGGCCGCCCCGTGGAGGTAGTTCGGCAGCTCCGCCCCGAGCAGGGTGTGGGCGCTGTAGACCAGCGGCGCGCCGAGGGCGTAGGCCGCGGGCCAGGCCAAGATCGGCGCCTCAACGTTGTGGGCGTGAACGATGTCCCAGGC
>JBEAVX010000017.1:0-15412 GCA_041160755.1 Pseudomonadota bacterium | reverse complement strand
CGAAGGGGTCGATCGTGCGGCGGGGCCGACGGGGGAGGTCGTGCTGCTCGTGGGCGTGGCCTCCCCGGGCCGCGTGGTGAGCCTCGTGGTCTCCCTCGGCCTGCGCCTCCGGGCGGTCTTGACCTACCCCGACCACCACCCCTTCACCGCCGAGGAGCTCCGCCACGCCGCCTCTTTTGGCCTGCCCGTCGTCACCACGGAGAAGGATCTCACCCGCCTGCCGCCGCACCCGGCCGTCTGGGCGATTCGTTTGGGGCTCGTCGTGACAGGGGGCGAGGACGCCTTGCTGGAGCGCCTCGACGCGCTCTTGGGGAGGCGCGGATGATCGTTCGTGCCTTGGCCTGGCTCGTCGCCCGCCTGCCCCTGCGCCTCGCCTGGGGCTTGGCGTGGGGCCTCGCGTGGGTCTGGTGGTGGGTGTTGCCCGTGCGCCGGGCTGTCGCCGTGAAGAACCTCCGGGCGTGTTTTCCCGAGCTTCCGCCTGGCCCCACCCTTCGCCGCATGATGGCGGAGCTCGTCTTGGGCTACGTCGAGCTGCTCCACCACGTCCGCGCGCCCTTGCCGGGGCTCAGCTTTGAGGGCTTCGAGGCGCTGCGCGCGCGCTCCCAGGCCGGGCTGGGGAGCCTCGTCTTGGCCAGCCACGGCGGCGCGTGGGATCTCTGCGGCCTCGCCACGGCCCAGGCCACGGGCATCCCGACGACGGTGATCGCCAAGCCTCCGGCGAGCCCGGACGTCGCCGCGCTCATCCGCGCGGTCCGCGAAGGCGGCGGCTTGGAGCTCCTGCCGCCTCGGGGCAGCATGGGCCGGGTGATGGAGGCCCTCGCCGAGGGCCGCGTCGTCATCTTCTTCTTGGACCAGCGGCACAACCAGGGGGTGCTCACGCCCTTCTTTGGCCGAGAGGCGCTCACCGCGCCGAGCCTCGCCATCGCCGCCGCCCGGGCGGGGGTGCCCGTCTTCCCGGTGTGGCAGCGCCGCGTCGGGATCGGCGCCCACGCCGTGCGGCTCTACCCACCGTTTGAGCTCAGCGGTGACATTCACCGCGACACCGCGGCGTTTCTGTGTTTTGTTGAGGCTCGAATCCGCGAGGAGGCCCACGCTTGGCTCTGGCTGCACGATCGATGGCGGCGCCCGTGAGGGGCCTCGCCGTGGTGATCCTGGTCGGTCTGACCGGCCTGACCGGCTTGGCCCTCGCCGCGCCGGACGAGGAGCGCCTCACCTACGCGGTCACCACCTTGGGCCTGTCCGTGGGCCACGCCGAGGTGCGCGCGCGGGCGCTGGCCGAGGGCTACACCCACATCAGCGCCCGGGCGTGGAGCGCCGCGTGGTACGAGCGGGTCTATCGCCTCGATGAGCGCTTGGAGTCCGAGTGGCACGCCGTCTCGGGCAGCCGGCGCTACGCCGCGGATGTCGTCGAGGGCGACTTCATCGAGGAGCGCAACCTCGGGTTCAGCCCGTCCGAGGTCACCGTTCATTTTCGCCGCCCGTCGGACCCCGGCGTGCTCAAGCGCCTGCCGCCGTTTGATCGCCCCGTCGATGACCCCCTCTCAGCGGTGTGGCGCCTGCGCCAAGACCCACCGCGCCCTGGCGCCTCCCGAGACGTCGAGGTCTTCGACGGCAAACGCCTCGTCACCCTGCGCGCCCGCGCCGAGGCCGCTGGCCCGTGCCCCGCGCCCTACGACGCGCGCCTCTGCCTGCAGGTGCGGGTCGGCGGCGCGCGCCCCGGCGAGGTGAAGTCCGACGCCGAGGTCCACATGCTCCTGAGTGATGACGCCGATCACCTGCCCGTCACCGCGACGCTCTCCGCGCCGGGGCTTGACGTCACCGCCACCCTCACCGACTGGAGCCCAGGTGCCCCAGGCTGAGCCCTCCGCGCCGATCTCTCCACGCCTCCGCGCGCTCTTGGTCTGCCCGAGCTGCCGGGGCGAGCTGACGGACCACGCCGAGGGCCTCGTCTGTGTGGGGTGTGCGCGGCTCTACCCGATCGTGGCGAACGTCGTCTCCTTCGCCCCCGAGGAGACCCGCCCGTGGCCGCGCCGCCGCTGAGCCTTCTGCACCTCGACACGGCGATGGAGCACCGTGGCGGCCAGCGCCAGCTCACCCTGCTCGCCGTGGGCCTCGCCGCCCGGGGCCACGCCCAGGCCGTGTGTTGCCCGCCAGAGTCGCCCCTCTGGGCGGAGCTGTTGGCGGGCGGCGCGGCGCCGATCCCCCTCGGCGCGCCGCTGATCCCCGGCGGCCTTCACCTCATCCCGACCCCAACGGGCAACCACCCGCGCGGTGTGCCGCTGTGCTGGCGCCTTCGCCGGGCCTATCCCGACGCGCTGCCGATCGCCCACACGCCCCACGCCCACGGCCTTTGGGTCGCCTCGGGCGCTCGCCCGGTGGTGCATCGGCGCGTCGATTTTGTGCCCCGATCCGACCCCTTCACCCGCCTGAAGTGGTCCCGAGCGGCAAGCTGCGTCTGTGTGTCCGAGGCCGTGGCCCAGGTGATGATCCGCTGGGGCCTGCCCGCCGACCGGGTGACCGTGGTGTTTGATGGTGTGCGCGCCTTGCCCACCGCGCCGCCGGCCCCGCTCCACAGCGGCCCCGTCGTGCTCGCCGTCGGCGCCCTCGTCGCGCACAAAGACCACGAGACCTTGGTTCAGGCGGCCCAGGGCCTCGACGCCCAGGTCTGTATCGCCGGGGAGGGCCCCCTTCGGGCCAAGCTTGAGGGGCGCGGCGTGAGCCTGCTCGGCCAGCGCCCCGACGTGGCGGCGCTCTTGGCCCGGGCGACGGTGTTTGTTCACCCCAGCCGCGAGGAGGGCATGGGCCAGGCCGTCATCGAGGCGATGTTGGCGGGCGTGCCCGTCGTCGCCACGGCGGCCGGGGGCGTGCCCGAGGTGGTCGGCGCGCACGGCCTGCTCGTGCCCCCCGGAGATCCCGACGCCCTGCGCGCGGCGATTCGGCGCGCCTTGGCCGGGGATCACCCCGACGTCGAGGCCGCTCGGGCCTGGGCGGCGCGGCGGTTCAGCGTCGAGGCGATGGTGGAGGGCACCGAGGCGGCGTACCGCGGCGTTTTCAGCGGCGAACGTCGAGCTTGAGGCGACTTCGACGAGCGCCGCCGCGCCCGCTGCGCGCTCGGTTCAGCGGGCCAACCCGGCGCGACGGAGCAGACCGGGGCGCGGCGCGGCGCCATCCGTTAAAGGGGCGGCCCCCCGGAGCGCGCCCCCATGAACGCCGAGCCCCTCACGCTGCTGCGCGCCGCGAACGACGCCCTGTTCGTCAACGGTGATCTCGACGCCATCCCGACCTACTTCTTGGCAGAGTACGTCGTCCAGCTCGCCGCCGGGCGCACGCTGCGCGGCCACGACGGCGTCCGCGCGGCGCTCACCCTCACCCGGCGCGCGTTCTCGGCCCTCTCCGTCGAGGTCGAGGTGCTCGTGGAGGCCCAGGACCGCGTCGCCTGGCAGCGCACCCTTCGGGGCACACAGACCGGCGCCTACCACGGCTTCCCGGCCTCGGGGCGGGAGATCGTGTGGCGTGAGCAGGTGGTGAGCCGGATCGTCGAGGGCAAGATCGCCGAGGAGTGGCTGGTGAGTGAGCTCGCCGAGCGGCTGTTGTTGGCGCGGAAGGGGTGAGGGGGGGGCTACCTCCGTCGAGTGGCGGAGGACCTTGGTTGTATCCATTTGGTAATCTTTCGTAGTTCCAAAAAGGAACAGTCATGGCGTGGTGTCTCGGTCTGAGGCCGCTGGCGGCGGCGGGAGGCGCCGAGGGGGTGGCCCGCTGGAGCGTCGTCAGCCCCGCTTGAGCCGGGCCGGGGAATCGTGGACTAGGGCCGCGCCGAGGGTCGGTCTTCGCGGATCGCCTGGGCCGTCGTCGGCTCGGTCCGCGAGCCCACCCCCGCCGGGTGTATCGTGGGCGTATGCGCCAGCCCCTCTTCGTCGTCCTCACCGCCGCTCTGCTGATCTTCACCGCCTGCGACAAGGAGGTGGAGGTGTGCGTCGAGGTCGGCGGCGCCGCCGCGACGGTGTGTGTGGAGGATCAGCACGGCGAGCCCTTCGCGCCGGACGCGGCGTACTGGTTTTGGCCCCCAGACGGCGGCGACTACGACGGTGAGCACGTCCTGGACTGCGTTGACGCCGACTGCACCGTGTTCGCCGTGCCGAGTGAGGCCAGCGGGCTGTTTGTGGTGAGCGCCACCTGGAGCGGCCCCATTCACCACGACCCCGACTGTGTGTATCGCAGCTTCGCCGAGGCCGAGGTGGACGGCGCCGAGATCGCCGCCGGGGGGCTTGACCCGATCGTCGTGCTCAGCCTCGACAGCACCGCGGAGATCTGCGAGTAGCCGCTGACGGTGTAGACTAGGCGCTCCGCTGAGCGTGAGGTGCGCTGATGTCTGAGAAGCCCGCTGACCCAACCGTCGTCGTCGTGCTCCCCGGAGGCGGCGGCGAGCCTCTGGCCAAGGCGCTGGAGGCCCAGATCAAGTCGGCCGCGCCGCCCGCGCCGCCGGTCAACCACGAGCTCTGGGGCGAAGGGGAGGGCCAGGTCATCGTCGGCGGCGCCGCCCTGCCGTACAAGGTCAAGGTCGAGGGGCTCGTGCTGCGCCACGAGGACGAGGGCCACGCCCAGGTGCGGGTCGGCGTCACTACCTACCTGCGCCCCGGCGCCGATCCCGCCGCCCGGCCGATCACCTTCTGCTTTAACGGCGGCCCTGGCTCGTCTTCAGTGTGGCTTCATCTCGGCGCCTTTGGCCCCAAGCGGGTGCTGATGCGCCCCGAGCTGAGCCCACGACCGCCCTTCGTGCTCGGCGACAACCTCCACACGCTCTTTGAGGAGAGCGACCTCGTCTTCGTGGACCCGCCCAGCACCGGCTGGAGCCGGCCGCAGCCTGGGCAAGACGCAAAGACTTGGCATGGCGTCACCGCAGATATTGAGGCCATGTCGGAGCTGGTTCGTCTGGTCCTCACCCGCGAGGGCCGCTGGTCGTCGCCGATCTTCCTCGCCGGAGAGAGCTACGGCACCACCCGGGTCGCGGGCATCGCCCTGCGCCTGCACGAGCGGTTTGGGGTGGGCCTCTCGGGCCTCGTGCTCATCTCCTGCGCCATCGACATCGGCACGCTGGAGTTTCACCCGGGCAACGATCTGCCCTACGTCGTCCTGCTGCCGACCTTGGCGGCGACGGCGTGGTATCACCTGGGCCGCGAGGGTGATCTTCACGAGCTGCTCGCCGAGGTCGAGGAGTTCGCCCTGGAGGACTACGGCCCGGCGCTGATGAAGGGGGCGCGGCTCCCGGCCGATGAGCGCCGCGTCATCGCCGAGCGTCTGTCGCTGTTCTTGGGCTTGTCCCGGGAGTACATCGAGCGCTGCGATCTGCGCGTGAGCTTGGAGCGCTTCGTAAAGGAGCTGCTTCGGGATCGTCGGCGCACGGTCGGGCGCCTCGATGGGCGTTTTGTCGGCGCCGACCGCGACGGCGGCGGCGAGACCTTCGAGCACGATCCGTCCTTCTCCGCCATCCTCGCGCCGTTCACCTCGGCCCTGCACCAGCACATGCACAGCCTCGGCGTGCGCCGCGACGACGAGTACCGGATCATCACCGAGAAGGTCCACCCCTGGCGCTGGGACGGCGCCGAGAACCGCGCGCTCAACATGAGCGAGTCTCTGCGAAAGGTGATGGTCCAGCAGCCCCACCTCGCCGTGTTCGCCGCGAGCGGCCTGTATGACCTCGCCACGCCGTACATGGCGACGGACTACACCTTCGATCACCTCGCCCTCGATGGGTCGCTTCAGAGCAGGATTCAGCACGAACGTTACCCGGCGGGCCACATGATGTACATCCATGAGCCCTGCTTGGTGCAGCTCAAGGCTCATCTGAGCGGGTTCTACGCGCGCTGCTTGGGCGCTGGGGAGTAAACGAACATGGTCGGTCATCAGGTCGCCGAGGCGCTGCGGGGCGTCGCGGAGCAGGCGGGCGAGGTGGCGATGCGGCTCAAAGAGGAGCTGCAGCTCACCGGCGCGGCCGTGGAGCAGGTCGCCACCGCGCGCCGAAAAGACGCCGTCGAGCTGGCGTCTCACATCGTCTCAGAGCTGAGCCCCGAGCACCTCGCCGTCGCCAAGGCGAAGTACGCTTACGGCGGCTTTGAGCGCCGGGATCCCCTCAAGGCGATGCCCAAAGAGCACACGACGCTCAGCCACGAGATCAGCCGCATCCAGCAAGACGAGCGTTACCAGCGCCGCGAGGCCCTCGTGGGCCCCTACGGGTCCATCACCCGCAGCTTGGAGGAGGCCACAGACCACTACAACAACTGGCATGACGAGTGCCTCAAGTTTGAGTCGCTGGAGGGCTTTCTGGAGCTGATCCAGGTCGGCTACGACACGCCAAACTTCACCTTACGCTGGTGGGACGCGGGGTATTGGCGGGTCTGGGCCAACGGCGACAAGGTCTGCGCGGCGCTCGGCCTCGCGGACTTTGGGGACGACGTGCTCCCGGTGTACGAGCGGGCCCACGCCTCGATGACCCAGTGGTTCGGCGAGGTCAAACGGTTCACCGCCGAGCGCGACGCCGTGCTCGCCTTGGTGCGCCGACATGACGAGGCCGCCTCACGCCTGCCCCGCCTGCCCGAGCTCTACCTCGACGAGTGCCGCCGGGCGCTGGGAAAACACCTGGAGCAGGCGGATCCCGCGCTCTTGGAGAGCTGGAACCAAGATGACCGTGTGGCGTGTGCGCTCCTGCGGCGCATCGCCGGGCTCAAGGCGAAGGGCGACATCCTTGAGCAGCTCAAGGCTGGCCTTGAGATCGTGCGGAGTCGTGTGGGTGAGCTCGCCGGGCGGTGCAACACCCAGGCCGCGAAGCTCACGCGCCCCAAAAAGTTCCACGCCCAGGTGGCGAGCCCACCCAAGCTCGACAAGATGGCGAAGACCATCGGCAAGGCCGATGAGGCGGTGATGAAGGCCGCGAAGCTCCGCGAGCGGGTGCTCCGCTTCGCCGATTACGAGCGCTTCCCGTCGGGGGACTCGCCGGAGCTGTGGTACCTGCTCATGGTCGGCCAGCGCGCCTCGGCGCTCACGCCCCAGCTCGCGGCCTGGTACGACCGGCACCCCAAGGTGGTCGAGACCTTCGCGCCGAACACGCCGACCGCGTCGAGCGACGGCGACGACTTCATCCAGGGGGTCGTCGTCGGGCACGTCGCCAGCCGCGCGTTGGACAACCTGGGTGACGTGTCGTGAAGCGACTGCGTGTGGTGTGTTACGCGATCAACGGGCGCGGGCTGGGCCACCTCACGCGGCAGCTCGCCATCGCCCGCTGGATGCGGCGCTACGCCGAGGTGCTCGACGTCGGCTTAGAGCTGTGGGTGCTCACCTCCAGCGAGGCCGACACCTTGGCCCGCCGAGAGGGGTTCCCGGCGCTCAAGCTGCCGTCGAAGGCGATGTTAAGAGACGCCGGCGTAGACCTGAGCCGGGGCCTCACCATCGCCCGGGCCTGGGTGATGCAGTCCGTCGCGCTGCTTCAGCCCGACCTGCTCATCGTCGACACCTTCCCCGGCGGCACCTACGGCGAGCTGCTCGCCACCTTGGAGCTGGCGCCCAAACGCGCCTTGGTCGCCCGGCCCGTGCGCGCCAACATGGCCGAGGATCCCGGCTACAGCGGGCTTCTGCCCCTCTACCAGACCGTGCTCGTCCCCGATGACGCCGGCTCAACTGGGCTGAATGACCCGGGTGAGCTGGGGCCGATCCTCCTCAGAGAGCGTGAGGAGCTCCTGCCGCGTGACGCCGCGCGCCGGGCCTTGGGGGTGCCAGACGGCCAGCGCGCGGTGTGGTTGAGCTTCGGCGGCGGAGGTGACCCCGCCGCGATGTCGTCCCTCCCGCGTCTGGTGGACACCCTTCGGGGGCGCGGCTGGCACGTCATCGTCGCCGCGGGGCCTCTGTATGACGGCGCTGAGCGGCGCGGCGAGGGGGTGACCTGGCTCGATCGATACGCCAGCATGGAGCTTCTGTGTGGGGTGGACGCGGCGGTGAGCGCTGGGGGCTACAACGCCTTCCACGAGCTGATGTTCGCCGGGGTGCCCACGGTGTTTTTGCCCCAGCCCCGGGTGGCTGACGACCAGGAGGCCCGTGTCGCCCGCGCCGTGGCGGTGGGCGCCGCGCGCCTGGCCCGCACCCTGGAGGACGTGCCGGAGCTGCTGGAGTCCCCCGGAGACCCCGCCGCCGCCCGGGCCCTGGTCCCCCGAAACGGCGCCCGGGACGCCGCCGCGCGCCTGCTCGGGACGCTTCTGCCCGCAGACGACGTGGCCCGGGCGGTGGAGCTGCTCTCCCCGGCGCTGCTCGGGAGCCGCAGCGCCCAGGGCATGGCGCCAAAGCAGCTTCTGGAGCTCGCCCGGGCGTTGGCCGGCGACACCCCGTCTCGACACGCCGCGCGGCGCGCCGGGGCCCTGGACTGGATCGACCGTGGCCTGCTCCACGGCGAGGTCCCCAAAGATCCACCCCCGGCGGCGCCGCTCTTGGCCCTGCTCGGGAGATTCGACACGATCGGCCTGCCGCCGGAGCGCGGCGCGGAGCTGGTCTTGGGCCTCCGCCGTCGCTGGCCTGCGGCGACGCCGATGGAGCTCTACAGCGCCACGGACACCCTGCTCACGGCGTTTGTGCCGTTTGACGACTGGGGCGGGGCCGTCGCGCTCCTGCGGGCGATGCCGTCCCAGCGCACCTGGGCGTTGACGAGCTTCGCCGAGGCCCTGAGCCGCTGGCTGCGGTGTGAGCGGGATCTGTTTGACGCCCAGCGCAGCTTCGTGCGGGTCGAGGGCGGCGGGCGGCGTGGCCTCGCCGAGAGCCTGGCCTTGCTCGCTGATGGAGGCGCAGCGAGCGGGCGAGGCGCCGCGGACGAGGAGCCGCTCTTATGAACAAGACCCCACACAAACAGCGTGTGCGTCAGGTGCTCGACGGGCTCGCCCAGGGCCGCCCGCTGGCCGGGCCGATGCAGGTTCACCTCGACATCACCAACGGCTGCAACGCGGCCTGCGTGACGTGCTGGGACCACTCGCCCTTGCTCACGACGCCGCGCGGCGCCGACTGGAAGCGCCGCCGCCTGCCCCTGGCCCGGTTTGAGCAGATCCTCTCGATGTTGGACGAGGTGGGCGGTGTTCAGGCGATGGTGCTCTCGGGCATGGGCGAGCCCTTGACCCACCCCGACGTGTACAAGATGATCGAGCAGATCAAGCGGCGTGGCTGGTCGCTCACGATGATCACGAACCTCGTCGCCGCCGACGCCGACCGCCTCGCCGAGAGCGGCGTCGATCAGCTCCTCGTCGGTGTTCAAGGCGTGAGCCCCAAGAGCTACACCGCGTTTCACCCCGGCTGGACGGAGGCGCACTTCTTCACCCTCTGCGCCGTGCTGCGCCGCCTCGCCCAGAGCCCAACGCGGGTGCGCCACGTCCAGGTCATCAACCGCGACACCGCGCCGGAGCTCGTCGAGATGGTGCGGTTTGGGCGGATGTTCGGCGCTGACCGCGTGAACTACAAGCTCGCGAGCCTCAAAGACGGCACAGAGGGCTGCGCGGTCACCGAAGATCAGCGCCAGTGGATGATTCACGAGGGCGCGCCCCAGGCCCGGGCCTTGGCCGAGCGCCTGGGGGTGGCCACGAACCTCGACGTGTTTGAGGCCCAGCTCCAGGCCGGTGGCCGGGCGACGGCGCCGATCGAGCGCATCGGCTGCGCCATGGGCCACGTCTTCACCCGCATCACCGTCGATGAGGACGTGCTCTACTGCTGCAACACCGAGATCCGTGTGGGATCGTTGCGTGAGCGCGGCTTCTCGGAGTGGTGGTGGGGCCCCGAGTGGCAGGCGCTGCGCGATCAGCTCGCCCGAGGTGAGTACCTGCCGGGCTGCGCCCAGTGCGGCAAGATCGAGCAGAACCTCAAGTGGCGCGCCCGCGCCGAGGCCGCTGGGCTTCGTCTCCCCGAGGGCAGGGCGTGAGCCGCCAGCCGACCATCGAGTGGCAGGTCGCCGGGGCCTGCAACTATGACTGCTCGTACTGTATTCAGTCGCGAAAGTACCGCCGGGGTCGCCCCGAGGCCGCGCAGATCGACGCCGCCCTGCGCTTCTTCGCCGCGCTGCCCGGCGTGTGGGAGATCAAGTGCAGCGGCGGTGAGGCGTTCGCCCACCCGCTGTTCTTGGAGCGCATCATCCCGGGGCTCATGGCCGAGACCCCCCACCACGTCAGCGTGCTCACGAACCTCTCGGCGAGCCGGGAGGAGCTAACGCGCTTCGTGGCGCTCACCCGGGGCCGCCTCAAGGTGCTCTCAGCGTCGCTGCATCTGGAGTTTGTGTCGCTGGAGGAGTTCGTAGACAAGGCCCGCTGGCTCGGGGAGCAGCTCGATCCCGACGTGCGCCTCGTGGTGAACGAGGTGGTGCTGCCCCACAAGCTCGGCGAGGCCCAAGCCGCCAAGGAGGCGGTGCAGCGCGCGGGCCTGCGGTGGTTCCCCCAGCTCTACAAGGTCAAACGTGGCGGTGTCGGCGGCGTGGCGGAGTACCCCGACGCCGCCGCGCTCACCGCGCTCATCGGCGAGTCCCCGGGCCCCAAAGAGGCGAACCTCGCGCCGAGCTACCTGGGCCGACTGTGCTGGGCGGGTGTCGATTATTTTACGGTCGACAAGGACGGAACAGTGTGGTCCTGTCGCACGGCGAAGCGCCATGGCGAGGGCCGCTTGGGCAACCTGTATGACGGCAGCGCCCAGCGTTGGCTCACCGCCTCGCCTTGTCCGTACACCATCTGCCCCTGTACGGTCCCGGCGAACCGTGGGATGATCGAGGGTGTCGGCGCCTCGACGGCCTTGGAGGCCGAGTGAGCGCCCCGAGCCCGACGCCGTACCCGCTGGAGGGCGTGGTGTCGTGGAACATGAACACCACCTGCAACTACCGCTGCTCGTACTGTACGCAGAGGTTCTTGGACGACCGCAAACGTTGGGCGAAGGATGTCCCTACGTTCGTGAGCGCCCTCAACGCCTTGCCCGGCGACTGGGAGATCAAGCTCTCCGGCGGCGAGCCCTTCGCGCACCCGAGGTTTGATGAGGTCGTCGAGGGCCTCGCCCGGGGCGGGCGTCGGGTAAGCGTCGTCACGAACCTGAGCAGCAGCGACGAGACCTTGGCCCGCTTCGCTGAGGCCACGGCGGCGCGCCCGGGGCTCGTGAGCGCGAGCCTGCACCTGGAGTTTGTGTCACCCGCAGAGTTCTTCGACAAGCTCCAGCGCCTCGCCGCGCGCCACAAGGGCAAGGTCGTCGCCACCTGCGTCGCCACCCGCGAGACCCTCCCGCGCCTGCCCGGGCTCATCGACGAGGCTGCCGCGCGGGGGCTGACCCTCCGCGCCCAGCCCGAGAAACAAGACCGCGACGTCATCCCCTACAGTGACGAGGAGCGCGCGGCCCTCAAACGCCTGGGCGGACACAACGGCCTGGGCCTCGTCGAGCCGAGCTTCTTGGGCCAGCCTTGTTGGGCCGGCGCCCGGTATCTCATCGTAGACGATCGGGGCGAGGCGTACCGCTGTTACCCCGCCCGTCGCCAGCGCGCCGAGCGCCTGGGCAACCTCCTCGACGGCAGCCTGCGCCTCCTCACAGGCGCCAATCCTTGCGGTTATGCGTACTGCAACTGCACCGTCCCTCCCCAGCGCGGCATGGTCCGTGGCGGCGGGGAGCGCACCCACTCTGGAGCCTGAGATGTTCGCTGGACGAATGAAGCTACGGACCTTCGTGATCCTCGCGGGCCTAGGTGGCGGCACCCTCTGCGCGGGCGTCGTCGGGTCCTATCTGATGTTTATGCCCGCCTCGAAGCCCGAGCCGCCCGCGCCGGTCATCGCCGTGGCGGACGAGGCCCCCGTCGGCGCCGCGCCGAGCGTCCAGCCCGCCGCGACCCCCACGGCCACGCCCGCCGTCACCGGCTCGGGGATGCGCCCCGAGGACGACGCCGCGCTGCAGTACCTCGGCCGAGACATCGGCAGCGACAAGCTCAAAGACGTGACCAAAGGCCGCAGCTTTAAGGTCAACGTCTACCAAGACGCCGGCCACACCACCGCGAACCGGGTGAAGATCGACCTCGACCGCGACGACAAGTGGGACGAGAAGATCGACTTCAAGCCCGAGGGTGTGGTGCGCCAGGTGGCGCCCAACGATGACGAGAACTACACCCAGACCTACCAGCTCGTGGACGGCGCGTGGGTGAAGGGCTGAGCCACCGCTGGACGACAGCGACCGTTAGACGACAGCCAGACGCAGGAGCGGGACGATGCGATCGATGTTCAGCGTGGACGGCAAACAGTGGATCTTCGGCGACGCCTTCGGGCTCACCCGCCTCGATCTCACGAAGGCCCCGAAGCTCAGCAAACACAGCGTCAAGGTGTTCAACCCCCACGGCGTGATGTCGATCTCCAGCGACGGCAAGCTCGCGCTCATGGACGGCCGCACCCAGACCGGGGCCTACGGCAACGACCGTGCGGCCTGCGTGGGGCTCCCGGGCCTGGGGATCAAGGCGGAGGATGACAAGGCGCGCGCGCCGGTGGGCCTCTACGGGCCGTCCACCGACGCGCACGTCCTGCGGCACAACGACGACGTCGCCCTGGAGGTGCTGCGCCTCAAGGGCGATGAGCTGGAGAGCGTCCGCACGATCCCGTTTGCCGGAGCCGCGCTGCTCGATCCGCTGACCGTCGGCCCCCAGGCGGATCTTGAGCCCGATCGTTCCCGGTTTGTTCCCCGACGCGCGCTGCGGGTGATGCCCGATGGCCGCTTCTTGGCGCTCCTCGGCGACGGGCGGCTCGTGGCTGGGGAGGCGAGCCTCATGCCTGGCCACGACTCGCTGTGGTGGGCGCTGCCCCTCGCCCTGCACCCCTTCGTGGCGGTGCGCCTCGTGTGGGTGGGGGAGGTGGCCTACGCCGTGGTGATGGACCACGACGCCGACGTGGCGAGGATCGTCGAGGTCTCGCGCACGGGCTCGGTCCAGGTCCATGAGATCCCCGCCATCGCGCCGCCGGTCGTGACCGAGCGCCACATCGTGAGCCAGGTAGACTCCGACACGATCTGGCGCCGGGATCTCGTGAGCGGCCACGACGCGGTGTTTGACGTGGGCGCGTACAACCCACACCCCGGGCCCGCCGTGGACCCGGCCTTGTTTAAGGGCGAGGCCCCCGCCGAGCCGACTCGCCTCCCTGGCCATGTCGACGCCTTGGGAGATCGTGTGCTGTTTGTGCCGTGGCACGGCGAGTGTGTCGTGGTGGTGACCGATCGGCTGCGGATCGAGCGTGGTCTCCCGCCAGGCCCCATCGGCTTTCGCCGCGCGCTCTTGGAGCACTTCGCCCGGGTGAACGAGGGCCTGCGGCACCTGCAGGTGCAGTCGGGCCTCTCACACCTCGACATCCACCCGCGCTACCCCTCCTTGCCCTGCGGCGTGTGGTTGCCTTGGCTTCCTCCGACGTTTGAGGGGCTCCTGATCACGGCCTACGCCCGCAAGCTCATCGAGTGTATGGAGCTGCGCATCGGCGGGTACTCCTGGGGCAGCTTCAGCGGCGTCGGCGGCGCGGGCTGGTGCTACGAGCGCACCGACGAGGCCACGATGACGCGGCTCGTCCAGTGGATGATCGTCGCGGGGATGGCGCCGACCGAGGCCGATCGAGAGATCGAGCGGATCTACGGCGAGGCGATGGGCATCCCGCACAATCCTCGGCCCGAGGGGCTGTGCTTCACCCCGGCCGCCGAGCGCCTGCTGCTGCGCGCGAGCTTGGAGGCGATCCGTGGGGGCGGCCGGTGGGAGGTAGACGCGCTGCCCGAGTCCTGGGCGACGGCGCCGATCACCGCGGCCTTGGCCAACGACGCCCTGGAGGGCCTGCTCCGCTGGCGCTCGTACCGCCCCTACAACATGCTCCAGGCGCTGTGCATGATGTTGGCGAACCACATGGGCGCGGACGCCTTGCCGGTCTTGATCAAGCTCTTAAAGGATCACGACGAGCCGTTTGTGTACAATCACTGGCGCAACTGCGGCGAGCTCATCGTGTGGATCTGCCACGCGCACCCGGAGCACCGAGACTCCGCCCTGGCGCAGCTCTCGGCGATCAAGAAGGCCCACTCAAGCTGGGCGTATGAGCAGGATCTGACGCTCAAGGCCCTGGCGCGTGGGGCCAAGCACCACTGGTCCAACGGCTGAGCCGTCGTGGTCTGCCCGGGCTCAGGCCCGGCCGTAGACCGGCACCAAGGCGCCGGAGATGTCCCGGGCCGCGTCGCTGAGCAAGAACTGGATGACCCCGGCGATGGACTCGGGGCTCACCCAGCGGCGTGGGTCGGCGTGGGGCATGTCTTCGCGGTTGCGCGGGGTGTCGATGGTCGAGGGCAGGACAGCGTTCACCCGCACCCCAGACTCCAGCACCTCGGCGGCGGTGGCCTGCACCAAGGCCAGGGCGGCGGCTTTGGACGCCGTGTAAGACGCCATGCCAACCCCCGTCCACGAGCGCTCGCCCGGGCGGGCGCCGATGATGACGACGCTGCCGCCGCCGCGGGCCACCATGCCCGGCAGAAGCGCGCGTAGGCCCCGCGAGACGGTGTCGACGTTCATGTGGAACATGGCGGCGGCGCCGTCATCCTCAGCCAGGTGCAGCGGGCCGGTGTACACGAAGCCCCCGGCGATGAGCGCCGCGCCGGTGATCGGCCCCAGGTTCGTCTCGATCGTGCGCACGGCGTCGCGCAGCGCGCCAAGGTCGGTCACGTCCAGGCCCAAGGCGAGGTTGGCGCGGCCGTCGGCGACGAGCTGGTCTAAACGAGGGGAGGGGAGGTCCACCGCGGCGACGGTGAGGCCCGCGGCGGTGAGCGTGTCACAGACGACGCCGCCGAGGGCGCCCGCGGCGCCGGTCACGAGCACGACGCCGCTCACGTCGTTCACGTCGCTCATGGCGCGCTCGTGAGCGTGCCGCCGAAGACCTCTTGCAGCGGCTCCACGAGCTGGCCCTCCGGGCTCGTCACGGTGATGATCGCCGTGTCCAGCACCCGGATCTCGACGATGGCGTCGCCGAGATCGGAGAGGTCAAGATCATCAGCGAACAGCCCGCCGGGCCGAAAACGCGGCGCCTCGACCTCCGGCGGCACGCCGACAAACACCGCCGAACGAAACCGCTGCACCTTGAGCGCCGAGAGCATCAACAAGGTGCCCTCGCCCAAGGTCTCGGGCGTCTTGGACGGCACCTTGGGGAAGGGGCCGCCTTGGGCGTCGACGTCGGCGAAGTGCCACACGAGCTCTGGGCGCACGGCGTGAACGGCGGCGACGAGGCGCGCGAGCTGCTCACCGAGGCCGATCTGGGGTGCGTCGGGGAAGCTCTGCCGGGTGAGGGTGAGCCGACGGGCGGGAGGGGATGCAGGGGAGGCGATCATGGCCCAAGCTCTAACAGGTTCTCGGCGCTGGTGAAATCGAAGGCGCTCGGCG
>JBEAVX010000293.1:0-3099 GCA_041160755.1 Pseudomonadota bacterium | reverse complement strand
GGGCCTACACCGTCGAGGTCGGCAGCCTCTCCGACGCGGGCTCCGCCTGGATCGTGCTCGGCGCCACCTTGGCCGGGCTCAGCGGCGCCTTCGACATCGACGACGTCGCCCAGCTCAGCGTGCGCGGCGAGGCCACCCGGGCCTATGTCGGCCGAGCGGCCGTCGCTTTGGGTGACCTGAACGGTGACGGCCTCGCCGACTGGGGCCTTGGCGCCCAAGGCGTGACTGAGGCTGGCCTCGCCCGCGCCGGGGCCGTGGCCCTGTTCTGGGGGCCATGAGCGGACTGAAGGGACGGCGGTGGCTCAGCCCTTGGGCGCTTTGCCCGAGACGCTGTACCACGCCTCCTTCGCGACCATGCCCAGAAACGCCGCGTCCTCGATGAAGTAGCGGCGGCCCATTCGTTTTGGCTCCTGCGCGAAGCGGTAGAGCCACTCCACGCCGACCTTGCCCATCCAGCCCGGGGCCCGCTTCACGAGCCCGGCGGCGATGTCAAACGACCCGCCGACGCCCAGGATGAACGACACCTTCGCCAAGGCCTCGCGGTTGCGGTCGACGAACTCCTCCTTCTTGGGGGAAGAGATCGCGATGAACAAGAGCTGGGCGCCCGTGGCCTTGATGTCGGCGGCGATCTCGGGCTCGTCCTCACGTTTGTAGTAGCCGTTCCGGGCGCCGACGATCTGCAGGCCGGGGTGACGCCGCAGGTACTCCGCTTTGGCGGCCTGGAGCGACTCCTCCTTCGCGCCGAGCAGGTACACCCGATAGCCCTTCTTGGCCGCGACAGGCAGGAGCGCCTCGAAGAGATCGATGCCCGCCACCCGCTCGGGCAGGGCCTTGCCGAAGAGCCGCGACGCCCACACCACCGGCGTGCCGTCCGCCGTCACGAGATCACACTTGCCGATGATCTCCTTGAACGACTCGCTGTCCTTCATCTTGACGAGCTGATCGACGTTCACGCCGCAGCCTTGGTGCAGCGTGCCTTCAGCGATGTAGCCCTCGACCTGGGCGACGGCCTCATCGAGGCTCACGCGGTCAAACTCACAGCCGAACAGGCGGACACGTTCAGGGGTGTTCTGGGCGGGCATGGCGTCCTCAAGCATGGCGGCGCTCCTATCCAGTCAGCGGTTCAGAGGCTCAGGAGTCCTTCTTGACGACGAGGCTGCGCACGGCCGAAGACGCGCCGGGGCCGAAGGCGGCGGCGTGGTCGATGCGCTCCCAGTTGTCGCGGAACCAGGCGATGGTCTGGTCGAGGCCGGCCTCAAACTGGGTGTCGGGGGCGTAGCCGATGAGGTTCCGCGCCTTGTCTACGGACGCGAGCAGGCGCTTCTTGGTGTCCCAGCGGCGCACTTCAGCGAAGCGGATGCCGGCCTCGTTGCCCACGGCGGCGTTGATGCGCTCGGCCAAGGTGCGGATCTGGATCTCGCGGCCCGAGGCGAGGTTGAACTCTTGGCCGATGGCCTCGGGCACCACGCCCGCGCGCAGGAGCCCGTCGGTGATGTCGCCGACCCAGGTGAAGTCGCGGGTCTCTTCGCCCGTGCCGGTGATGGGGAGCGGCAGGCCCTTCATCGCCCAGTAGATGAAGTTGGGGATGACGTTCCGGTACTGGCCAGGCACCTCGCCGGGGCCGTAGGAGTTGAAGAACCGCGCCTTCACCACGGGCAGGTTGTAGTGGTGGTGGAAGAAGTTGCCGTAGAGCTCACCCAGCATCTTCGTGATCTGGTAGGGCGTGGTGAGGTGCATCGACATGAAGTCTTCAGTGAGCGGCAAGGGCGCGGCGTGGCCGTAGATCGAGCAGCCTGAAGAGGCGTACACGAAGCGCTCGATGCCCTGGAGCACGCCGTACTCCATCAGGCGAAGCGTGCCCATGCCGTTGACCATGAGGTCGTTCTCGGGGTGGTCCACGGAGTTCTGGTTGGCGAAGAAGGCCGCGAGGTGGAAGACGATCTGCGGGCGCTCGAAGAACACACGCTTGAGCTTCACCTCGTCGAGGATGTCGCCCTCGACGAACAGCACGTTGGGCAGAGACGGCACGTTCCAGCGCGGCGAGGCGACGAGGTTGTCGAGGACGATCACCCGCTTGGCCACAGCGGCCAGGGCCCGGGTGAGGTTGGAGCCGATGGCCCCCGCGCCGCCGGTCACGAGGACCGTCTTGTCTTGGTACTGGTCGAGGAAGGACATGAGGGCCTCTGTCGTGAAGGAGGGTCTGTCGTGACGAAGGGAGGAGGTCGCTGGGCGCCGTGAGGGGCTCAGCGAAGAAGAGCCCTTAGCGCGCAGGTCGGATCATATCGAGGGTGGGCCTCGCGCGGTGGGGACCACCCGGCCCGAGCGCCCGGATTCGGGTTAACGTAGCGCCATGTCGGCACCCCTCTACGTCCTCGGCCCCCAGCGTCCCCTGCCCAACTTGCCCCAGGCGCTCCAGAGCTTGCCGGGGCACGGCCCGATCGTGATGATCACCGCGGGCTGGCGCCATGACGAGGCCGACACCGAGGCGCTCGGGCGCGACATCGGGCCCTCCGCCGTGGCCTTGCCGCTCTATGCGTGGTTTGAGGAGCTCATGGAGCACCACCACGCGCTGCACGCGGTCTACCGCGCCCGGCAGGCCCAGGTGCAGACCCTCAAAGAGCTGCACCGCGTGCGTATGGAGCTTGAGCTCTCGGCCTGGCGTCAGCTCTTGGAGCAGCACAAGCACGCGCCGCAGCTCGTGGATGAGGAGCTGACCGACGCCATGCGGGGGATCCGCGCGCTCGACGAGCGCTTCTTGCGCCGCAGCGAAGAGATTCAGGCCGAGTACAACGAGCGCCTGCGCCACCTGGAGCCCCCCGCCCTCACCCACCGCCGCGAAGAGGCCCGCGCGCTCCTCTGCGGCGCCCGGGCGATCTGCGTCGCCGGCGGCCACGTCGGCGTGCTCCGCAACCGGATGTTGTTCTTCGGCCTCGATCGTGCCCTGGCCGAGGCCTGGCGCGGCGGCGTCTCCGTCGTGGCCTGGTCCGCCGGGGCGATGGCCCTGTGTGACCGCGTCGTGCTGTTCAACGACGACACCCCTGAAGGCCCCAAAGACGACGAGCTCCTCGACACGGGCCTCGGCTTCTTGCCCGGCCTCGT
>JBEAVX010000283.1:0-8441 GCA_041160755.1 Pseudomonadota bacterium | reverse complement strand
AGGCTTTGGCGCCTGTACCAGCGCACCTATGAGCTGCTGTGGAGCCTGCAGAGCGGCGATCTGGCCCCGACCACCCCCAAAGACGACATGCTGGAGGCCGACGCGGGGCTCACCGCGACCTTGGTGCGGGTCTACACCAAACGATGGCTCGACGGCGCGAGCCGCTACGCCTGCCTGCTCTTGCCCTACCTCATGGAGCAGGACGACAAGAAGGGCCAGGGCTACCTCGTGCCATGGCTCGACACCCGCCGCGCCGGGGCGGGCGATGACCTGCCCGACGGCCTCGCGGAGCTAGACGATGACGAGCTTCTGGGGCCGATCCACCCCGCTGAAGACCCGGAGATCAGCGGCCTCCCCGCGCCGGTCGGCGCCTCTGCGCCCGGCTCGGCCAACCGTGACCTGCCCGGCGGCCTGAAGAACCAGTACCGCGAGCCCAAAGAGTACGCCGAGCTGATGGCCTCCTTGGGCGTGAAGGTCTCGCCCTCGCAGCTCGCCCACCGCTACTACCGTGAGCTGGCGCTGCCCCACATCATCCCCTTCCCCCGGCGGGAGATCCCAAAGGCAACAGATCCGCTGCCCGAAGGGCTCGACGTCTGGGACCCGGGCTCGCCGCTCTCGGACGTGGACTGGATCGAGACCGTGAGCCACAGCCCGGTGGTGATCCCCGGCGTGACGACCTTGGAGCGGCGGATGGGCGAGTCCGCCGGGGCCGAGCCCGAGCGCCGCCCACCCGACCTCTACCTCGGCGTGGACTGCTCCGGCTCGATGGGCAACCCCCGCCTGCGGCTCTCGTGGCCGGTGCTCAGCGGCGCGGTGATCACGCTCTCGGCCCTGCGCGCCGGGGCCAAGGTGATGGTCTGTCTCAGCGGTGAGCCCGGCAGTCACACGGAGACATCTGGATTTTTGCGACAAGAGGACACGATCTTCGGCGTGCTCACGGACTACCTGGGCACGGGCTACTCCTACGGGATCCTGCGCCTCAAGGAGACCTTCCTCGACGCCCCGCCGCCGAAGAACCCCGTGCACCTGCTCATCGTCACCGACAGCGACATCTTCCACATGCTCGGCTCCATCAAAGAGGGCTGGGACATCTTCGCCGAGGCCCTCACCCGCGCGGGCGGCGGCGGCACCTTGGTGATGGACCTGCCTTACGCCGATCACTACGCGCCGCAGATTGAGCGGGTGCGGTCCTTGGGCTGGGGCGTCCACCTCGTGCGCTCCCAAGAGGAGCTGCTCACCTTCGCCCGCGCGTTCAGCCGCCTCCGTTTTGGCCCCAAAGGACAGGTGACAACCCCATGACCACCGAAGGCCCGGCCCTCGACCTGCTCACCCGCCGCCTCGCGGAGCTGCCCGGCGACTTCTTGGCCCCGGTGTGGAGCGAGGATCCCCAAGGGGTTCACGTCGACGCCGTGATCAACGACCTCTTTCAAGAGTGGGGCGGCCCGCCGGAGACCCCGCTGAGCCTCAAGCCTTGGCAGCCGGGCACCTCCGTCCCCCGGCGTCGGCTCGCCTTGGTGACCTGCTGGCTGTTGGCGACCCCGGGCCTCGTGCGCGGCGCGCCTGGCCGAGACGCCGCCCGGCGCCTGCTCACCAGCGGCCTCGACGACCTCGCCGCCTTGGTGCCCCCCGAGCGTTTTGTCGACGACCCCGACCGCCGCGAGGAGCTCGTGCGCCTCACCTTGGCCGCCATCGGCCAGCGCCCCAAAGGGGAGACCGAGGCCATCGCCGCCGACCGCCTCAAGGCGCTCTCCAGCGTCGAGCGCGCCCGGGTGCTGCGCGAGACCCAGAAGCAGGTCGAGCACGCGCGCCGGGTGCGAGAGGAGCTGGCGAAGAAGAAGCGCGCCGAGGCCGAGGCCGCCGCCCGCTACGGCGGAGAGTGACCGTTGATCCCGCCTGATCGCCAATACCTCAGCCCGCTGTTGACCCCCGACGCCTGGGAGGCCCTGCGCGGCCTCCTGCAAGCCCCCGACGCCCCGTGCTGGACCCACCAGCTCGGCGACCGGGTCCAGGCCGAAGACCTCCCCTTCGTTCACCGCTTTCGGGCGGCCATGGCCGAGCGCGCCCCCTGGCGCCCCGATCAGCCTCCGCCCTGGATCTTGGCCTGGGCAAAAACACAACAACATCGCTGTGAACACCTCCGAGACGCCTCTCGCGGCGACTTTGTTGACTGGGCATCCATCCCGACGATGTCCCGGGCCCAGCTCACCCGGCGCCCCGAGCGCTACATCGCCGAGGACGAGCCCTTTGAGCGGATGATGGTCTACGAGACGACGGGCACCACGGGGCCGCCTCTGCCCGCGCCGTCTCACCCCCGAACCCAGGCCCAGGCCCACGCGCTGCTTGAGCACGCCTTACGCCAGCACGGCGTGACCTTCACCCCACGCCAGGGGGAGGTGGCGGTGATCACCCTCGCCGCCCAGCGCGCGACCTGGACCTTCCCCACGGCCTTCGCGGTGTGGGACCACGCGCTCTTGGCCAAGGTGAACCTGCACCCTGAAGACTGGAGCGGAGGTTTGGACCAGGCCCGGCGCTTCTTGGAGCGCGCGCAGCCCCAGGTGCTCACGGCGAACCCCGTCGCCCTCACCGAGCTGTTGCGCCTCGACCCGAACATCCACCCCAAGGCCATCACGTCTACGGCGACGGCGCTGTCCCCGGCCCTGCGCGACGCCGTCGCCGCCCGCTACGGCTGCCCGGTGATCGACTGGTACTCCTGCACCGAGACGAGCGCCATCGCATACAGCAGCCCCGTTGCCTCTGAAGAGGGCGCGCTCATCTGCCTGCCGAGCGACCTCTTCGTCGAGGTGATCGACGAGGCGGGCCGGCCGCTCCCAGCCGGGGAGCTCGGCGAGCTGTGCGTGAGCGGCGGGCGAAACCCCTACCTGCCGTTTCTGCGCTACCGCACCGGAGACCACGCCCGCTGGGCCCCGGCCCCAGAGGGTGCGACCGACCCCTTCCCTCGGCTCTGGGATCTCCAAGGCCGCGCCGGGGTGGACCTCCGCGACGCGCTCGGGCGCCCCGTGGGCCCCGTGGACCTGCAGAACCTCCTGCGCCGCGTCGCCGCCTTCGTGCAGCACGAGCTGGTGCAGCGCGCCAACGGCGGCGTTCACCTCACCGTCGAGCGGATGCCCGCGGGCCATGTGGACGAGGCCGCCCTGCGCGCTGGGCTCAACACGCTCTTTGGGGACTTGCCCATCTCCGTGGAGGTGATCGAGCCCAGGGACGACGGGCGCAAACGGGTGCCTTGGCGGCGGGAGGGCTGACCGGCGCCGGGGGCCTTACTGTTCGCGCCCCATCCCCCAGCGCATCCCCCACAGGGCCAAGGCCGTGCAGGCCAAAGAAGAGGCCGCCGCGCCGAGCTGCCACGAGATCGGCGTCGCCTCGCCGCTGATCGCCCGGGTCAACAACATCTGCTGGGCCAGCGCCGGGACCGCCATCATCCACGGCGCGGCGGGCACCGGATCGATGGACATCCACATCCCGGGGATCATCGGCACAAACATCGTCAGCGAGAGGTAGGTCTGGGCCTCCTTAAACGAGCGCGTCAGCGACGCGAGGAGGAGCTGGGCCGCCGAGGCGAAGGCCGCCAGGGGCAAGAGGTGGGCGAGGATGGTCATCACCGCCCCCGGGGTGATGAGCAGGCGGATCCCGGCGCGCTCCAGATCGAGCCAGGCCAAGGGGACCATCGTGAGCACCACCGTGGCGATCACCCCCGCGAAGCCGAAGGTGAGCCCCGCCATCCACTTGCCGAGCACCAAGGCGCCCCGGGGCGCGGCGGTCAACAGAAGGGGCTCCCACGAACGCCGCTCACGCTCCGCCGCCGTGGCGTCGATCACCAGATACAGATTGCAGAAGAACGCCGAGATGATCACGAACAGACCGACCACCGCGCCGACGATGTCCCCGCCCCGGCGCTCCGGCGGGGCGACGTCTACGCTGTCGATGGACACGGCACGCATGAGCGCCGGGTCTACGCCTCGGGCGAGCAGGCGCATGACGCCGAGCTCCGCGGAGTGCTCGTTGACGGCCTCCTCGACGTCCGCCGTGACGCCACGATGCTCTTGTTTGGAGCCATCGGAGATGAGCTCCACGACGGCGGGCTCCCCCCGGGCGGCGCGGGCTTGAAAGTCCTCGGGCACCCGCAGCACCACGGAGAGCTCACCCGCGCGCACCTTCTGCTCGGCGTCCGCCGGGGCGGGCTTGATCTCCAGGTCCCGCTCCAAACGCTGGATCAGCGCCGGGGCCCGCTCCGCGCCCTCCACATAGAGCGTCTCGACCTCTTGATCGTTCGACATCTTCTCGATGTTGAAGGCGACGAGGCCGACGGTGAGCGGGCCCAAGAGCGGGAAGAAGAACGCCGAGAACAGAGAGCGCAGATCCCGCACGCCGTCGATCAGCTCCTTCTTGAAGACGACGAGGCTCGGAGGCGTCGGGCGGCTCATTGGGCTCCTTCGGTGGGCTCGCCCACATGCCCGACCAGAGCCACGAAGGCGTCCTCAAGGCTCTGGACGCCCGCCTGGGCGATGACCTCGGCGAGGGTGCCTTGGGCGATCACCCGGCCCTGGCCGATGATGACCAGACGGTCACACAAGGTGCCGACCTCGGCCATCTGGTGTGAGGTGAACAGCACGCAGCGGCCTTCTGCGGCCAAGGCGCGGATCGCGTCCCGCATCGCCCGGGTGCTCATCACGTCGAGGCCGTTCGTGGGCTCATCGAGCACGATGTTCGGCGGATCATGCACGATCGCCCGGGCGATGGCGACCTTCATGCGCTCGCCTTGGCTGTAGCCTCCGGCGGGGCGGTCGATCACCCGGCCCAGGTCGAGGGTGTGGGCGAGGGCGTCGATGCGCTCGTTGAGCGCGGCGTCGTTGGCGATCCCGTTCAGCTCGGCGAAATAACGGATGTTCTCGCGCCCGGTGAGCCGCGCGTAGAGCCCCGGAGAGTCGGGGAGCACCCCCAGGCGCCGCCGGGCCTCCAGGGGCGCGGCGTTGGGGTCGAGCTGGTCCACCCAGGCCCGCCCGGCGTCGGGGCGCACGAGGCCGTAGATCATGCGGAGGCTCGTCGTCTTGCCCGCGCCGTTGGGGCCGATCAGGCCGGTGATCTGACCGTCGTGGGCCTCAAAGCTCACAGACTCGACGGCGACCACCTTGCCGAACCGGCGGGCGAGCCCTTCAGCGCGCAGCATCAGGAGCCTCCGGAGGCGGCGCGCCGAGGCGCGAGGTGTGAAACGCCGGGCGGGTGACTGTGTCGAGACAGGTGAGGTCGAGGCCCTCGGTGGTGCCTGACTCGATGAGGAGCCGGGCCAGCTTGGGCGCGCAGTGTTGGGTGATCACGCCGTGGCCGACCCCCGGCGCGACGCCATGCACGGCGTTGGGCAAGGTCTCCTGCGCGAGCGTCGCGAGGCGCGGCGGGGTCACTGGGTCGAGGCCGCCGGAGAGCAGGAGCGTCGGTGTCGCGACGGACACCGGCTCAAAGAAGGCCGGGTCTACCTCCGCTCTGGGCCAGACAGCGCACATCTCCAAGAAGCTCATCGGCGCCGTCGCGCCGACACGCGCCACGCTCACCGGCGGGGCGTCTTGGGCGGTGAGTCGCGGGGCGTCTTCAGCGCAGATCACGGTCAGCATGAGGCCGAGGCTCATGCTCGCCGCCGCGCCGCCGGTCACCATGCTCGCCTGGGCCAAAAATGGCGCGAGGTCCCCGGCGCGGGCGTCGTGAAGCGCCAGCGGCGTGAGCTTGGTGAGCTCCGGCGCGTAGAGCATCCCCCGGAGGAGCCCAGCGAGGTGATCCGCGTCGAGGGTGACGGGGACGGGCTCCCCGGTGCGGGGGTGGCTGACGGTGACCGCTCTGGGCGTCTGAAGCTCGGTGAGCAGAGCGAGGAGGTCGTCCTTGGGATCGAGCGCGGCGCAGCTTGGATCCGCCGCGCAGTCCCGAACCAAGGCCTCAAAGGCCGCCGCCGCGTCATCCGCGCTGCCGCCCATGATCGGCGCTTGGGGCGGGGCCACGCCGTCGAGGATCAAGGTGCGCACGCGGCTGGGGTGCCGCCGGGCCCACTCCAGGCCGAGGCGTGTGCCATACGATCCGCCGAAGACGTTCACCTGGGCGTAACCCAGCGCCTCGGCGACGGCGTCGAGGTCGTCCGCCGCGAGGCTCGTGCCGTAAAAGTTGAGGTCGGCGTGGGCCTGAACCGCCGCCAAGCAGGCGGCGATGTCCTCCAGCGGCGCCGGCCCCGAGAGCGCCAGGAGGGGATCTTCGTCGTCCTCAGGGCAGTCGAGCGCGTTTGAGGCGCCCGTGCCGCGCTGGTCCACGAAGACCAGATCCCGGCGGCTGTGGATTCGCCGCAGGGCCGGGGCGACCATGGCGATGATCTCTGTGCTCGCCTGGCCAGGGCCCCCGGCGAGGAGGAACAGCGGGTCGGCGGCGGGGGTCGGGCTCACGGCGGGGAGCTTCACCACACGCAGCGGGATCTGCCGCCCGTCGGGCCGGGAAGGGTCCTCCGGGCGATCCATCACCCCGCAGAGCGTCTCGCTGTTCACCCCGCGGACGTGGCACGGCGTGAGCGTCAGCGCCGCGTCCACAACGGGAGGAGGCGCATCGCAGCCGAGGAGCGTGAGCGCGACGACGGAGAGGAGGGCGAGCATCTCCGCTACACTATCACAGCCGACCTACGATCACAGCCGAGCTCCTCCCCAAAACCTCTCGGAGTCGCCATGACGCGCGCCGCCACTCTGCTCAGCCTGCTCCTCCTCGCCGCCTGCCGCAGCGACGACAAGGACCCCGCCGACACCGGGATCCCCAGCGTAGACTCCGGCGACGTAGACGCCGACGGCGACGGCAGCCCCGCGTCAGAGGACTGCGACGACAACAACAACACCGTCTCGCCGGATCTCACCGAGATCCCCTACAACCAGTCCGACGACGACTGTGATCCTGCCACCCCCGACGACGACATCGACGGCGACGGCGCGCCCCTCGCGGACGACTGCGACGACCAAGACCCGACCCGCTCCCCCGAGGCCGTCGAGGTCTGTGACGGCGTAGACCAAGACTGCGACGGTGAGATCGACGAGGCCGGGGGCTCGTTGTTCTACGCCGATGACGACGGCGACGGCTTCGGCGACCCGGCGGCGTCCACCGAGAGCTGCGAGGGCGCGGAGGGCTGGGTGGCCGACAACACCGACTGCGACGACAATGAGGAGACGGTGTACCCCGACGCCCCCGAGGTCTGCGACGAGCTGGACAACAACTGTGATGGTGTCGTAGACGAGGGCGTGCTCTCCACCTTTTACCGCGACGCCGACCGCGACGGCCAAGGCGATCTCGACTTCCCCATCGAGTCCTGCGCCGCGCCTTCAGGCTACGTCGAGAGCGACGAGGACTGTGACGACACCAACGCCAAGATCTCCACGAACGCCACGGAGCTGTGTGACGAGGTAGACAACGACTGTGACGGCGCCATCGACGAGGACGACGCGGCGAACGTCGGCAGCTTTTATGGCGACACAGACGGCGACGGCTATGGCGACCCGTCCGCGCTCATCCGGGCCTGCGAGGCGCCGTCCGGGGCGGTGACCGACGCCCGAGACTGTGACGACACAGACGCGGCGGTGAACCCCGGCGCGGCGGAGGTCTGCGACGGCGGCGACAACGACTGTGACACGCTCATCGACGACGACGACCCCGGCCTCACCGACGCCGCGACCTACTACGAGGACGCCGACGGTGACGGCTTCGGCGACCCCTCCGCCGCCATCGAGGCCTGCAGCCCCAGCGCCGGGGAGGTCAGTGACGGCTCTGACTGTGACGACGCCGATGGTGACGTCAACCCGGGCGCCGCCGAGGCCATCAACGGCCTCGACGACGACTGCGACGGCGAGGGGTTTCATGGCGCCTTCGCGGCGACGGTGAGCCAGAGCGTCGGCGACGGCCCCTGGGAGTACACGAGCCTCTCGATCTCCTCCGGCGTCACGGTCACGGTGAACGCGAGCGCGCCCTTGGAGCTGTGGGTGCTCGGCGCGGCCACGATCACGGGCACCTTGACCCTCGCGGGCTCCGACGGCGCCAACCACGGCGGCTACAAGTCGAGCCCCAGCGCGGGCGGCGCCGGGGGCGGCGGCGGCGGTGCCGCGGGCGGCGCCGGGGCCTGCTACAACACGGGCGCTGGCGGACAGACGGGCCTCGGCGACGCCCCCGGCGGCGGCGCCAGCTCCAGCGGGGTCGGCGGCGGCGGCGGCGGCGGCGGGCATGACGGCCCCGGCGCGGCGGGCCAGGTCGGGAGCTGCACCAGCGCCCGCTGCGGCTCGTCGTACACCGTCGCCGGGGGCAGCGCCGGTGCCGATCTCTCCACGTCTACGCCGAGCTTGCAGCCCGGCAGCGGCGGCGGCGGTGGGGGTTGGGGCGTGGCCGACAACGGCGACGGCGGCGGCGACACGAGCGGCCTCGACGGC
>JBEAVX010000270.1:0-7372 GCA_041160755.1 Pseudomonadota bacterium | reverse complement strand
CGTGTGGCCTTATCGCCCCTCGTTCTTAGATGTCGATGGCGACGGCCTCGTCGGCGCCGCCGCCGATGGGCCCGACTGCGACGACCTCGACGCCGGCGTGTTCCCCGGCAACGACGAGGGCCTGACCTTAGACGCGGCGGGTTACGCCTACGATGACGACTGCGACGGCTGGGTAGACGGGGTGTACCTCACCCGCACCCGCGCCGAGCACCTCAGCTTTGAGCTGGTCGAGGTCCTCAACGACCCGGCCGCCGAGCTGCTCAACTTCGAGTCGACGTCCAGCGGCGCGTCCGTCGAGACGCTCTACGCGGGCAACGGCGTCACCTTGACCGGGTCTGGGGGCGTGACCGCCGCGAGCGCGGTCTATGGCAGCGACGCCGTGGGGCGCTTCGCCGCCCAGGTGAACCCGACGAGCGCCGGGAACCAGCTCACCCTGAGCTTCGATCGGGACGTCGACGCGCTCTCGTTTCAGCTCCTCGACGGCGTCGAGACCCTCGCGCTCCAGGCCTGGGACGCCGACGGTCTGGATCTGCTCGCGAGCGGAGGCGCGGCGCCGCTCAGCCACCCCGGCGAGGACGTGCCCGGCGGTCGTTTTGTCGGGGGGATCTTCGCTGGCCCGGCCCGGCTCGTCACCCTGAGCGCGCCGACGGCGGACGGCTGGGGCCTGGACAACCTGCGGATCTACTGGAGCGAAGAGAGCGACCGCGACGCCGACGGCTGGCGTGGCCTCGACGGGGACTGCGACGACTCCGACGAGGCGATCTACCCCGGCGCGGCCGAGGATCTGTCCAACGGCAAGGACGACGACTGCGACGGCATCATCGACGGCGGCGGCGCGACCCTGTGGACCGACGCCGCGGCGTGGGAGGCCGAGACCGTCGGCGACCTCACGGCCATCGACTTTGAGGCGCTGGCGCTCGGCGACACCTTGTCCGACCAGTACAACGCCCTGGGCCTCGACGCCGACGCCGAGCTTCGGGTGGTCAACGGCGTCGATGGCGCCGCCCCTCAGGACAGCCAAGGGGCCCAGGCCCTGCGCGCCACGGTGGAGCTGCGGTTTGAGGAGGTGCAGCCCGCGGTCTTGCTCTATCTGCTCGATGGACAAGGCACCTTCGAGGTGACCGGGGTGCTCGACGGCGTGACTCTCTACGGAGTCACGCTCAGCGCGCGGGGCGACGACGTCGCGGGCGGCGAGGTGATCGGCCTCACCTTTGACCTCGGCGTCGACACGCTGCTCATCACCGGCCCGGCGGCGGACGTCTGGGGCCTCGACGACCTCACCTTCAACGCCTTGGGCCTCGACGACGCCGACGGAGACGGCTTCACCGAGGCCGAGGGGGACTGCGACGACCACGACGACGAGGTGAGCCCCGACGCCGAGGAGGTCTTCTACGACGGCGTAGACGCCGACTGCTCCGGCGACTCCGACCGCGACGCCGACGGCGACGGCTTCGATCTGGAGCTCGACTGCGACGACGGCGACGACGAGATCAACCCCGACGCTGAGGAGACCTTCTACGACGGCATCGACGCCGACTGCACCGGCTCGGACTTCGACAGCGACGGCGACGGTCACGACGACGTGGCCTGGGGCGGGGATGACTGTGACGACGCCGACGACGCGGTGAGCCCCTCCGCCGCCGAGACCTACTACGACGGCGTAGACGACAACTGCGAGCCCCTCGACGACAACGACAGCGACGGGGACGGCTTCTCGGCCGCCGGCTTCCCCGGTGGGCTCATGGGCTCGGGCGACTGTGACGACGCCGCCGACGGCGTGAACCCCGACGCCGAGGAGACCTTCTACGACGGCCTAGACGCCGACTGTGACGGGGGCTCGGACTACGACGCCGACGGCGATGGTTACGAGTCCATCGCGCACGGCGGCGAGGACTGCCTCGACAACAACGCCACGGCGTATCCTGGCGCCAAGGACACCCTCTACGACGGCATCGACTCGGACTGCGCCGGAGACAGCGACTTTGACGGCGACGGCGACGGGTACGACTCGACCTTGGGCGGCGGCCTCGACTGCGACGACACCGACGCGGCGATCAGCCCCGACGCCGTCGAGAGTGACCTCAACGACGGGCTCGACGAGGACTGCGACGGCACCGACGAGTGGGATCTCGACGGGGACGGCCACCGGCCCCCGGAGCGGGGCGGCGAGGACTGCGACGACGCCGACGCCACGGTGAGCCCCACGGCGCCGGAGACCTGCTACGACGGCCAGGATCAAGACTGCGACGGCCTCGCCGACGACAACGACTGCGACGGGGACGGGTACGACGCCATCGCGGCCGGCGGCGACGACTGCGACGACCTCAACGGCGGCGTGAACCCCGGCGCTCGGGACTACGCCTATGACGGCGTCGATCAGGACTGCGACGGTCGAGACGACTACGATGACGACGGCGACGGCCACGCCGTGAGCTTTTATGGGGGAGAGGACTGCGACGACGCGGACCCGACGGTGAACCCCGACGCCGTCGAGGTGTACTACGACGGCGTCGATCAGGACTGCGACGGGGCTTCAGACTACGACGCGGACGGCGACAGCCAGGACAGCGCGGTCTACGGCGGCGAGGACTGTGACGACGACGACGCCACGATCTACCTCGGCGCCCTGGATCTGCCGTATGACGGCGTCGATCAGAGCTGTGATGGCAAAGACGCCGAGGACGTAGACGGCGACGGCCACGGCGACGTGGCGCACGGCGGCGACGACTGCGACGACGCCGACGCCACGGTGAGCCCCTCCGCCAGCGAGGTCTTCTACGACGGGATCGATCAGGACTGTGACGGGCGATCCGACTACGACGGCGACGGCGACGGCCACGACAGCGAAGACTGGGGCGGCGACGACTGCGATGACGACGACCCGCGCACCTACCCCGGCGCGTCGGAGCGTTGGTACGACGGCCTCGACCAGGGCTGCGACGGCGGCGACGACTACGATCAGGACGGCGACGGACACCCGGCCGAGGCCTGGGGCGGCCAGGACTGTGACGACACCAAAGCGACGGTCTCCCCAGACGTGGCCGTGGATGACTGCCGCCGTGGCGACGAGGACTGCGACGGCGAAGAGGACGAGGACTGCGTCGAGGCGCCGGACGACAGCGGCGGCGGGGACACGGGCGCGGACGACAGCGGCGGCGATGACAGCGGTGGCGGCGACGACAGCGGCGGCGTCGATAGCGGCGGGGACAGCGGCGCCGATGACAGCGGCGTGACAGAGAGCGGCGACGACGACAGCGACCCCAGCGGCGACACGGCGATCTTCTCCGACAGCGACGGCGGCGTGAACGATGACACCGCGAGCGGTCTGAACGCCAAGGACGACGGCCCGGGCGGCGGCTGCGGCTGCGCCTCGGCGACCCGGGGTGACGTCACCGGCGGCGCCGTCGTGTTGTTGGCCCTCGCCGCCCTCGCCGCCCGCCGCCGCCGCTCCTGAATGGGACGGGTCCGCGCCGGGCGACGCGCCGGGTTACGAAGGCGGCGGAGCAGCCCACGCGGAGGAGACGTGCTCGACCTGATTGAGATCTACGGCGCCCAGACCGTTCACGCCCGAGGGCTTCACGGCGATGAGCGCGCGGATGGCCCCGGCGGCGGCTTGCTCTCGGCGCTCTATCATGTCGGCCTCGGCCCGCTCACCGCGCGTCTGGGCGCGAGGCCGTCGTTGCGATCCTTGGAGCTTCAAGACGCCGACGCGGGCCTCACCCTGCGCCGTGAAGGCGCCCTCGCCCGGGTCACGATGCGCTGGGCGAGCGGAGAGTCCTTGGAGGACCTCGTCGAGCTGGCGCCTAACCCCGACGCCTTGGCCGAGGGGGACGCGCCGCTGTTTGTGCCCGACCCCTCCAGCCGCGTCACCGACCTCTACGCCGCCTTGGGCGCGTTGGGGCAGGCGCTCTATGTCGTCGAGGACGCCGAGGGACAGGCGATCTACGGCGCGGGCCGATACGGCGGCGGCCCTGGCGCGGCGCGCCTGTTCGGGGCCTTGCCTCCGGCGCGAGAGCTCGGATCGGAGGCCTTCTGCGCGCGGATGGGCGTCCGGGCCCCGTACATCGCCGGGGCCATGGCCGGCGGCATCGCGTCGCCTGAGCTCGTCATCGCCATGTCCAAGGCCGGGCTCATCGGCTTCTACGGCGCGGGTGGGCTGCCCATCGAGGCCGTGCGTGAGGGCGTGAAGACCATCCTCGCCGCCGTCGGCGCGGCGCCGGCGGGCTTCAACCTCTTGCACAACCCCGTCGAGCCCGCCGCTGAAGAGGCCGTCGCCGATCTGTACGTTCAGTCTGGCGTGCGTTGGGTCTCGGCCTCGGCGTACATGGGGCTCACCCCGGCGATCGTGCGGTACCGCTACGCGGGGATTCGCCGTGGGCCCGATGGCGGCGTCATCTGCCCCAACCGGGTGCTGGCGAAGGTCTCCCGCCCCGAGGTGGCGGAGCACTTCATGCGCCCGGCGCCGGGGGATCTCCTCCAGGCCCTCGTCAAGCGCGGCAAGCTGAGCCCCGAGGAGGCGGATCTCGCCGTGAGCTGGCCGATGGCCGACGCCATCACCGCCGAGGCCGACTCCGGCGGCCACACCGACCGCCGCCCCTTGCCCGTGCTCGTGCCGCTGATGCGCGCCCTGCGGGATCGGGTGAGCGCGTCGTTGGACTACGCCGCCCGAGGCGCCCAGATCTTCATCGGCGCCGCCGGGGGAGTGGCCTCGCCGCGCTCGGTGCTCGCGGCCTTCGGGTTGGGCGCGGACTATGTGCTCACGGGCTCGGTGAACCAGTCGGCGCGGGAGGCCGGCACCTCCGCCGAGGTGAAGGAGCTGCTCGCCGAGGCCGGCATGGCCGACGTCGCCATGGGCCCGGCCCCGGACATGTTTGAGATCGGCGCCCAGGTGCAGGTGCTCTCTCGGGGCACGCTCTACGCCCAGCGGGCGAAGAAGCTCCATGAGCTGTACAAGGAGAACGCGGGCTGGACGCTTGTGCCCGAGGCCGATCGGCAGCGGGTGGAGCGGCAGATCCTCGGGCGCGCCTTTGACGAGGTCTGGGCCGACTGCGAGGCGTACTGGGGCGCCCGGGACCCAAGCCAGGTGGAGCGCGCGCGCACCGACGGTCGGCACAAGATGGCCTTGGTCTTCCGCTGGTACCTCGGCATGACCAGCCGCTGGGCGCGCTCAGGCGAGAGCGCGCGGCGCCGCGACTACCAGGTCTGGTGCGGGCCCGCGATGGGCGCGTTCAACGACTGGGCGAAGGGGAGCGCCTTGGGGCCCCTCACTGGGCGCGGCGTCGTGCAGATCGCCGACGCGCTCTTGACCGGCGCGCGGATCCTCAGCCGGGGCGAGGCCCTGCGCGCCCAAGGCGTGAGCCTGCCCATCGACCTCGACGCCTGGAGGCCCTGAGTGCGTCGGCGCGCCATCGCCTTGGCCACGCTCGTCAGCGCGGGCTGCGCGGGCGATGGCGGGCTGAGCGACGCCGAGCGCCTCTCCCGGGCCCTGGCGCTCCCGCCCGAGGCCGTGGAGGAGGCCATCGCGCTGTGTGAGGGCATCCGGGATGTGGGCAGCGCCGGGGCCTGCGCCGAGCGGGTCGTCATCGCCGTAGACGGCGCCGAGAAGACCCCCGGCGCCCGCTGCGATCGTGTGCCCGAAGGGGTCTGGCGAGAGGAGTGCTACTTCCAGGCCGCCGAGATCACCCGACGCCGAGGCGACACCGACCAGGCCGGGGAGCTCTGCGCCAAGGCGGGCCCGTTCATCAACGACTGCGGGCAGCACCTCTGGCAGAGCGCGCTCAAGGCCGTCGTCGAGCGCCACGACGACCCGGCCGAGCGCCGAAGACACGCCGAGCGGCTGTACCACCTCTGGGAGCCCGTGCTCGGCGACTCTTCAGACATGGCCTCGCGCTTCTGGCAGCGGTACTACCAGCACCAGCTTGAGCAAGCCCCCGTGCTCAGCTTTGATCTCTGCGAGACCGAGACCGGGCTCGATCAGGTGACCTGCCGCAAGAGCGTGGGGCAGCTCTACTTGGGCCGGATCCGCGCGATGGTCGGCGCGCCCCGGGGCCAAGAGACGCTCTGCGCCTTGGGCCCCCAAGGGGTCGTCGCGCTGTCCGCCGCGCCGGGCCTCACCGTGAAGCCTGACCCGGCCTTTGACCGGGTCCTCGCCGGACAGGTGGACTGGGTGTGCACCCAGGGCCACATGGGGCCGCCGCCGCCGGAGCTGATGGAGTCTGCGGGCCTCTGATCGCGCCGCGTCTGCGCGCTCAGCCGCCGCTCGCCCACGCGCCGCCGGGCTCTGGCACGAAGTCTTGGCCGTCAAACCGAAGGCGCTCGACGTCGCGGAGGGCGCCGTCCTCGACGGTGTACACGCAGAGGTGCGCCGTGCGGCCTTTCTTGGGCAGGTAGGCGTAGCCCGCCGCGCCGGGGTTCAAGATCGGGATCTGCACCCCGTCGCCCTGGAGCGCGGATCGAAAGCCGTGGTGCTCGTGGCCATGGACGACGGCGCCGACCCGCCCGGCGTGCTTGAGCAACAGCGCCTCTAAGGTCGCGGCGTTCTCCAGGTTTCGGGTGGCGGGACCGTAGGGCTCACCGCGGCGGTTCCGCAGGGGGTAATGCAGCATCACGAACACGAACCGGCCCCGCAGGCGGTCATCCCGCAGGAGCGTGTCGAGGCCGTCGAGCTGCCCCTCGTCGATGAAGCCTGAGGAGAGGATCCACTGCGCGCGGCAGACGTCCAGGGCGACGCAGGCCACGGCGTCTCCGAGGAGGTGCAGCCGGGGCCAGTCGCCCTTGCCCGTCCATTGGCCAAAACGCTCCTCGATCGTGCGGTTCAAGAAGGTGTCAGGGGTGTAGGTGTCGTGGTTGCCGGGGATGAGGGCCGTGGGCTGGCGCGAGAACAGCGGCGTGAGCAGGGCGGCGGCGGCCTCAAACTCGGCGGGCAAGGCCTGGGCGGTCAAGTCGCCGGAGCACAACAAGGCGTCGGGGTTGAGGCGCGCGACGGCGGCGACGGCGGCCTGCTGCGCGGCCTCGGTGAAGTGGCTGTTGCGCCCCATGACGTACAGGTTGGCGCTGCCCAGCAGGCGCTTGACCGTCAGCTCGCCGAGGCTCGGCGGGCGCATGACGTGAAGATCGGTGAGGTGTGCGACGCGCATTCCTGGCTCCTCGCGCCGAGCGGGCGCAAAGATTAGCTATACAGTCTGAGCCCCCCGCGCGAAGGATCCCCCGTGAGTGACGATCCAAGAGAGCTTCTGGACGAGGCCGCCCGTCGGCGACTCTCCTGCCAGGTCATGCCCCGCGCTGGTGTGTGGAGCGCCGCCCAGCTCGTGCGTGTCGATCGCGCCGGGGTGGTGCTCACCGCGCCGGGGCTGCGGCTCTCCGGCGGCGAAGA
>JBEAVX010000257.1:0-2808 GCA_041160755.1 Pseudomonadota bacterium | reverse complement strand
GCGCGCCGTGGGACTCCAGGCGGTGATCTCGGCCGGGGCCGAGGCGCCCGCCGCAGGGGCAGCGCTGCACACGCAGGGTGAGGAGCTGCTGGGGGAAGCTCGTCACGGCGATGGCGTCGCCGGGGGTCAGCCCACGCTCGACGACCATCGGGAAGGGGCTCGTCGCCCGGGGCGGCGGCGGATCGTGCTCAGGCACGACGGCGCTGGGCGCAGCCCAAGGCGGGCAAGGTCACCCGAAGGCAGGCGCCGCGCTCGCTGGGCACGAGGTCCAAGCGGCCCTCCCAGGCGCTCGCGAGGCGACGGGAGAGCGCGAGGCCTAGCCCCGTGCCCTCTTCAGGCGCCTTCGTGGTGAAGAAGGGGTCGAAGATGCGCTCGGCGAGGGCCTGGGGCACCCCCGAGCCTTGGTCGAGCACCTCGACGGCGAGGCCGTCCCCAAAACGAAGGGCGCGCAGGATCACGACGGAGTCAGGCGGGCTCGCGTCGAGGGCGTTCTGGGTGAGGTTCGCGAGGATCTGGGTGAGCGCGGTCGGGTCGGCGAGGCCCGCGGAGAGGCCGTCCCCGAGCTCTACCTGGAGGGTGACATGGCGCGCCTAAGCGCGGTGGCGCATCAAGGCGACGACCTCCTCGATGCAGGCCGCGCAGTCCACGGGGCTCAGGCCCTCGCCTGGGGCGCGGGAGTACAGGCGCACGCCGTCCACGACGCGCTCTAGCAGATCCACCTGCTCCAAGAGCGAGCGCAAGAGAGAGCGGGCGTGGGCGGCGTCACCTCCGCGCGCGAGCTGGGCGTCGGCGAGCTGGGTCAAGGACTTGATGGCGAAGAGCGGCTGCCTCACCTCATGGGCCAAGGACGCCGCCAGGAGCCCCAGCTCGGCGAGTCGGGCGGTGCGCAGCGCGTCAACGGGATCGTCGTTCAAGCTCACTCCGGCGAGAGGTAATGTTCGGTCACGGAGACCGAGGTCTCACAAGGGGTCGAGAGGTTGTCCGTGGCGTCGATGGCGACGGCGGAGAGCGTGACCTCGCCCGCGGGCACGAAGCGCCCGTCATCGCCGCGACCGTCCCAGACCACGCTCTGCGTCGCGCCCGTGGCCGTCGCCCAGACCGTGCGCAGCAGCTCGCCGCTGGCGTCGGTGACGGTGAGCCGCCAGCGCGTCGGGGTGGCGCTCGCGCCGAGGCTCATCGTGACCCCGTCGGACTCCTCGGGGCTCGTGGACGCCGCGGTGTCGTCGCCGTCGGGGGTGATGGTCGTCGTCGAGGGCGCGCAGGACGACATCGTGAGGCCCGAGCCGCCCACGGCGCCGAACACGCTCGTCCAGGCGCTCGCCGTCCCGCTCATCGCCCCGTCGAGCTTGTTGCCCGAGTCGTCACGAATCTGGGCGCTCGTGCTCGTCGCGCTAGAGAGCGTGAGCGTGTAGGCCCCCGCCGAGCCGATGATCGGGTTGGACGGGGTGAGGGTGAGGCGCCGGCCGTCGGCGCTCAACGACGCCGTGAACGGCAGCGACCCGGCGGGGCCGGTCAGGGTGGCCTTGCCGCTGTAGTCCCCGGCGGCCAAGGGCTCGTTGAAGTCCACGGTGATCGCCGTCCAGGTCTCGGTCGTGGCGCCGGAGGGGCTCACGGCGGCGACGAGGGGGCGGGTGCTGTCGCCGGTGACGGTGAGGCTCGCGGCGCCCCACGCCGAGCCGCTCAGGCTGCCCGCGTGTACGGTGGCGACGCCGTCCGTCGCCAAGGCCGCGCCGGACCAGGTGAAGCTCGCCTCGCCGCTGCTGTTCAGGGTGACGGCGAGGCCCTCTCCCGTGGCCGTGGGCCCGACGAAGGCGCCGAGGTCGGTGCGAACAAAGAGCGAGGCGCCGCTGGCGAAGTCCCCGGCGCAGTCGAAGGCCTGCACCGAGACCGTGGTGTCCGAGACCGAGGCCGAGCCGCCGGCGCTGCGGCTGGTGTGGGCGAGGCTCACGCTCACGTCCCCGGCGGGGAGGCCCTGCTCGTCGACCCAGACCACGCCGCTCACGACGTCGGCGCAGCCGGAGAGGTCGGCGACGATGACCATCGGCAAGTACACCCCGGCCTCGTCCCACCACATCGTCGAGCGCCCGGTGGAGGTGCGCGTGACCTCGCCGAGCCCGCTGTCGAAGAGGGTGACGCTGATGGCCTGGGCGCCCGCGACGCTCGCCGTGGCGTCGGCGCTGAGGCTGGCCGAGCCGCTGATCAGGCAGACGTTGGCCTCGGCGTCGCCGTCAAAGGAGAGCGCCGCCGTCGGCCCGCTCGCGCAGTGGAGGTCCAAGGCGTCTACCCGAGAGGAGCGGCCGGTGAGGCCCGTCGAGGAGCTCGCGCTCACCCGGTCGTCTAAGCCCGCGCTGTCCCAGGTGAGGTCGAGCGCCGCCACGCCGTCCACGACGTCGGCGGTGACCACAGAGACGAAGAGCGCGCTCTCGGAGCTGAGCGTGATCGTGCCGGAGAAGTCGGTGACGGTGTTGCTGAACTTGTCTTTGACGCTGACCCGCACGTCCGTCGGCTCGCCGACCCAGGCGTAGACCGCGCCGAGCTTCACCTCTAGGCTAGAGGCGCTCGCCGGGCTGACCTTCACCGTGGCCTCGCCGAGCTCTACAGCGCTCGTGTTGGCGACGCTCAGGCGAACGTCCCCCGCCGCCGAGAGCTCGATCTCCCCGGCCCACTCCCCGCCGGTGACGGAGAGCGTCGTCGTCGTCACGCCGTCGATGGCGATGCTGCCCGCGCTCGGGGTGATCGTGACCGTCGCCGCGCCCCCGGTGCAGAGGTTGCCGAACTCGTCGTACAGGGTGAGATCCGCGGCGAAGG
>JBEAVX010000172.1:0-5943 GCA_041160755.1 Pseudomonadota bacterium | reverse complement strand
CCAAGGCCTACCTCAAGTTCTACATGCGCCCCGACCTCATCCGCCGCAAGCTCTCGAAGTCTGAAGGCCGCGAGGAGCTCATGGAGATGTTGGGCGGGGCCACGGTGCTCAGCGAGATCGTGAAGTCGACGGTGATGCGGCGCATCCCCCAGGTCGGTCTGGGCAAGATCGCGACGGTGTGATGACGGCGCTCCTGTGGTTCGTGCTGGGCGCGGCCTTGGCCGAGCCCCTCATCGTGCGGGTCGAGGACCGCGCCGGGCGCCTCTCGGGCGAGGTGACCGTTGAGCTCGTCGCCGACGCGCCCTCCACCTTCGTCGCCCGGGATGACGGCCAGCCCCCCGACGTGAAGGCCGGGGACGCCGTGTTCACCGCCTTGTTGGACCCGGCCCCGCCGGGGGAGTCGCTGAGCGCGCGGCTCTTGGTGGCCTCGGTGTGGACGGCCCCGGCGCGCGCGCGGCGCCCAGACGGCCCCGGACCTGAGCTGCGGCTGCGGCTGGGCGTGGATGGCCTGCTCACTTCAGCGGTGGAGGAGGCCGTGGGTCAACCGGAGGCGGCGGCCGGACCCGGCTCGATCTGGCTGTGGGCCCTCGCGGCGAGCGGCTGGGGCGCGGCGGCGGCGCTCGGGGCGCGGCTGGCCCAGGCCAAGCTTCGCCTAACCAAGACCGCCGACGCCGCCGGATCGTAAGGCGTCGGGGTCGATCTCGTACTCCTTGAACCAGCGGTAGAGCGTGTTTCGGGAGACGCCGAGGCGCCCGGCGAGGGCCTTCACGTTGCCGTTCACGGCGAAGAAGAGCTGGCGAAGGGACTCGGCGCTGGGCTTCGCGCTGCGGTCGGTGACGATCGGCGCCGTCTGGCCCGCGGGGGCTGGAGGCGCGACGAGGCTGGGCTCTTGGGCGCTCACGGCGAGCTGAATCCAGTCCGAGGGCCGCAGGCAGTCGGCGTCGCCCTGCTCCACACACAGGCGCTCGATCCAGGCGTCGAGCTCACGCACGTTCCGGGGCCAGCGGTAGCGCAACATCAACAGCATGAGGCTTCTGTGGATGTCCAAGGGGCGGCCCGCGTGCTGGCGCACAAAGTGCCGGGCGAGGAGCGGGATGTCTTCAGGGCGCTCACGAAGCGACGGCACATGGAGCGCCCAGCGCAGGCGGCCGAAGAGATCCTCGCGGAACTGGCCCTGGGCGACGAGCACGGAGAGGTCGCGGTGGGTGGCGGCGACAAACCGCACGTCGGCCTTGTGCACCTGGCTGGAGCCGACGGGGCGGTACTCTTGCTCTTGCAGCAGGCGCAAGAGCGCGACCTGAAGGCCCGGCGGGGCCTCGCCGATCTCGTCCAGAAAGAGCGTGCCACCTTCAGCGGCCTGGACGAGGCCGGTTCGCTCCCGATCGGCCCCGGTGAAGGCGCCTCGGGTGTGGCCGAAGAGCTCCGAGAGCAAGAGCGCCTCGGGCATGGCCCCGCAGTTCACCGCGACGAAGCGCCCTTGTCGGCCGCTGGCGAGGTGGATCTCGTGGGCGATGAGCTCTTTGCCCACGCCGGTCTCACCCTGGACGAGCACCGTCGTCATGCGGGGCGCGACGCGGTCGACGTCCTCAAGCAGGCGCGAGAGCTTCGCGCTGCCGCCGATGAGCCGGGGGTGCGGGCGCGGGGTGAAGCTGCGCGGCGCGCGGTGCAAGAGCAGGAGGATGTTGCCCAGTCCGAGGATGTCGCCCTCGCGCAGGGCGGCGCGGGTGAAGGACTGGCCGTTGACGAAGGAGCCGTTGAGGCTGCCCGCGTCGCGCACCTCGACCCCTTGATCGCCGACCTTGACCTCGCAGTGCGCCCGGGAGAGCAGGGGATCGTCGAGGTTCCCGGCCCCAAGCTCACCGCGACCCCGGCCCAGCACCAAGGGCGGCCCGGCGACGAGCGCCCGGCGCACCCCGACGGCGTCTTGCCGGATGTGGTGCACCACGGTCAAGACGTTGGTGTTGGTGTCGACCCCCCCGGCGTCTTCGGAGTCAACGTCATGCAGGGTCTTCTCAAGCGATGACATGGCGCCGACGGGCCTGGGTGCGAGGGGTGCGTGACAGGGGTGCTTGACAGGGGCGCCTCATCATAACCCAGGCGCGCAGAGACCTGGGGTGTCCCGTCGTGAGGGGCCGTCGAGTCGTGCCCCCCAGACGAGGAGGGCGCCCCGTCTTGGGACGCCCTCCGTGGGGTCGAAGAGGCCGATCAGGCCAACGACGCGAGCCAGAACACGAGCTCAAACAGCCGCGTGTTGAGCGTGGCGCTGAGCAGGATGACGCCCGCGATGGTGATCAGCTCGTTGGGGCTGAGCGCGCGGTCGCGCAGATCGAAGCGCGGAGCGTCGATGGCGCCGCGGCGCGTGGTGGGCATCGACCGGCCGCGAGGCGCGGTGAGGCGGAGCGAGGCGGTCAGGGTGGTCATGTTCCCTCCTTGGGCGTGCAGAAGTCGCGGCGCGCTCTCGCGGAGCGGTCGCGGTGGGGCGCCGACGACGGCGCGGCCGGTCGCGAAGGCGACCGTTGAGCGTTGTGTGGGGTGGACAGCCCTCAGCGAAGGCAGGCGCGCGACGTGACGCGCCCACGGCGACGCCGCAGGGGTTGGAGAGAGGGTCGGGACAAGCCTCAGGCACAAGCGTCGCCGACACTCTCAAATAACCTGTCCAGGGCCATGATCCAGGGCCGATCGGACACAAACTGTCCGATGGTAGGCGCCAGGTTCACATTTTCTGAGCGGAGATCGCTGATGTCAGATCGTGAAAAATGGCCTGAAAAATCGAGCTTAGGGGCGCCGCGCGACGAAGGTCCAGGCGCGATTGAGCGGCGCCAAGACCGGGTGCAGCGCCAGGCGATCCTCCCAGGCGATCAGCGCCGCTAGGCTGAGCGGCCCGGCGGCCTGCTCAAACGGCCCCGAGAGCACATAGTGGCTCGGCGTGAGCGAGAGCAGCTCCCAGCCTTGGAGCATGGCGCGCAGCCGGGCCTCGGAGGTCGTGCGCACGAAGCGGTCACCGGGCACGACGAGGGGGCCGTCTTCGCCCAAGGCGGCGAGGCTGCCCGGCGCGGCGTCGGTGGCCATCAGCCAGCCCAGCTCGGCCTCCACCGCGCCGAAGAGCAGGCCGCCGGGGCGGAGGTTCGCCGCAGCGCGCTCCAGGCACCGCGCGGGATCCTCGACGTAGTTGAGCAGCTCCACGGCGAAGCAGAGGTCGAACGGCCCCTCGTCGCCGAGGCGCTCCGCCGTCGTCCAGCGAAGGTCCAGGCGCCCGGCGCCGCCCGCCGCCGACCACAAGAGGCGCTCCAGGCTGCGGCGACAGGCCTCCACCGCGAGCACCTCTTGGCCACGGTCCAGCCAGAGCTGGGTGAAGCGGCCAACCCCGGCGCCCAGATCCAGGGCCCGGCCCGTCTCAGGCAGCCAAGGCGCCCAGCGGTGCAGGTAGAGCGCGCGCTCCAGGAGCTTGGCCTCGTGGTTGGGCGCGTCTGGGGCCATGAAGTTGAGCCACTCGGGGTGCTCGGCCCAGGCCCGGGTGAGCCCGACGAGGTTCTCAAACGCCGGGGTCGGCGCGGGCGCCCCATCGCAGACCGCCTCAAGGCGGGGATCCCCGCAGGGCAACCTGAACGACCGCCCGATCCACGGGGTGAGCGCCCGCGCCTCAAAGGGGGGCCCCGGGGGCAGGGTCGGCGTGGCGCCATCGGCGCAGCGGGCGGTGCGTAGGCTCATCGGCGTCGTCTTAACCCCGCCCCCTGGCCCTCGGCGCCGCCCGAGGCCGGGAAGGATCGTAAGAACGTGAGATTTGAGAGGGGGGAGCGCTTGACAGAGGGCGAAGTCAAGACCATGCTGACACTGTTCCTGGTGCTCCCCAGAACGTCATCAACCGCTGGAGGTCTCATGCGTTGGCGTCCGTCCCCCCGCCCGAAGCCGGGCCCGAAGAAGTAAACCCTTCTCGGCATGATGGCCCCGCCAGTCCCCCTGGCGGGGTCACTCGCTTCAGGGCCGCGCGCTGGCCTCGTTGAGCAGGGCGCGCACGACCTGCAGGGTCATGCCGTGCCCCGGTCGGCGCACCTCGACCTCGGCGTAGAGCCGCGCGCCGAGCAGGCTCAGATCGCCCAAGAGGTCGAGGGCCTTGTGGCGCACGGGCTCATCGGCGGCGCGGAGGCCCTCGGGGTTGAGCACGCCGCGCTCCCGGCAGAAGACGACGGCGTTCTCTAAGCTGCCCCCTCGGGCGAGCCCCGCCGCGCGGATGCGCTCGACCTCCTCCAGAAACCCGAAGGTGCGCGCCCAGGCGAGCTCGGCCAAGAAGCTCTCCGGGCTCACGGCGAGCTGAACACGCTGCTCGCCGATGGTGGGGTGGTCAAAGTTGACCGTCACCTGGAGGCGCAGGCCCGTCTCGCAGGGGCGAAGGATCACCTCGCGGTCACCATCGGAGAGCGTCAGAGGCCGGGTGAGGCGCAGCACGGCGACCTCGGCGTCTTGGGGCACGACGCCCACGGCGAGCGCCCGCTCGGTCCACACCCCCGCCGAGCCGTCGAGCACGGGGACCTCGGGCCCCTCGACCTCGATCCGGGCGTTGTCGATGCCCAAGGCGTAGAGCGTGGCGAGGAGGTGCTCGACGGTGCTCACCGAGGCCTCCCCGTCGCCCAGGGTGGTCGCCAAGACGGTGGAGCGCACATGGCTCACCGAGGCCGGCAGCTCCGGCGCGCCGGGGAGGTCCACCCGCACAAACCGGACGCCGTGGTGGGGCGGCGCCGGGAGCGCCCGCGCCTTACACCACGCGCCCGTGTGAAGGCCCACGCCCTCAGCGACGAGGGGCGCGGCGAGGGTCTGCTGGGGCGGGTTCACAGCGGTGGCCATACCAGTTGAGTTTAGATCGCGCCGAAGGGCGACGCCTGGTTGGGCTCGCCGAGCCGATGCATGGGCGCTCATGCTGAGGGGAGGTGGGGCCGACCAGGCGGTGCCCGGCCAGCGAGATGAGCTCAACTTGGATGGTTACCGCTGTGGGCGCATCCGTTGGCCAGTGTAGCCCTGTCTTTGAGGCGCAGCGCCCTATTCTTTGCTCGGGCCGGGCAGCCCCGCCACCGTCTGACCGGGCTTGATCTGGTTGGTCTCAAACCAGCCCCGGTTCATCTCTAAGGCGTAGAGCGCGGGGCCCGCGCTGCGCACGCCGTCCCGGGTGAGCGGGCGCATGTCCTCGATGTTGAGGATCACGCCCTGGGCGTCGAGGTAGGCGATCGAGAGCGGGATGGTCGTGTTCTCCATCCAGAACGAGCGCGGCTGGGGGTCGGGGTAGACAAAGAGCATCCCGGCGTCGGCGCCGATGGCCTCGCGGAACATGAGCCCGTTGTGCCGCTCGCTGGGCGTGTCGGCGACCTCGACGGTGATCGACACCTCGCCCAAGGTGAGCGACGTCGTCGGCAAGAGCGTCTTGGGACCGCAGCCGAAGGCCAAGAGCCCAGCCAAAAGAGGCGACCACTTCATCTCAGAACAGCTCCTCTTGCTCTTTGGCGATCGGGCGGAAGGTGAGGCCCAGGTGCTCATATCCCAGCCGACCCACGACGCGCCCGCGGCTCGTGCGCTGCAAGAAGCCGTGCTGAATCAAGAACGGCTCGTAGACCTCCTCGATGGTGTCGGGCTCCTCGCCGATGGCGGCGGCGAGGTTGGAGAGGCCGACGGGCCCGCCGTCAAACTTCTCGGCGATGGTGCGCAGGATGCGGATGTCCATGCCGTCGAGGCCGAAACGATCGACCTGGAGGCGCTCCAAGGCCGACCGGGTGAGGGGGAGGTCGATGACCCCTTTGCCCTCGACCTGGGCGAAGTCCCGCACCCGCTTGAGCAGGCGGTTCGCGACGCGGGGCGTGCCTCGGCAGCGCCCGGCGAGCTCCCGGGCGCCTTCGCCGGTCATCTCGACGCCGAGGCGCTGGGCCGAGCGCACGAGGATGAGCTCCAGCTCGGCGGGGG
>JBEAVX010000156.1:0-2880 GCA_041160755.1 Pseudomonadota bacterium | reverse complement strand
CGAGGCCGACGCCTATTGAGGCCGCGCTGAGGCGAAGAATCCTCGGGCCCCTGGGAGTTTGGCGGCCGAGCGGGTTATCTCTGCTCCCCGACCCCGGAGTTCCCTCAATGTCCCCGATGCTTCTCCTCCTGCTGACGGCCTGCCCCAAGACCTCCCAAGAGCCTGAATCCACGGAGTGGTCCGCCCAGGTGCTCGCCGACATGGACCCGACCGTCCAAGCCTGTGACGACTTCTACCGCTACTCTTGCGGCGGCTGGCTCAACCGCACGGCCTTGCCGTCCGACAAGCCCGCCTGGACGCGCTCCTTCTCGGAGATCGCCGAGCGTAACCGCCAAGACCTCAAGACGATCTTGGAGCAGGCCGCCGCCCAGCCCGACCTCAAGACCGACCCCGACTGGAAGAAGCTCGGCAGCTTCTACGGCGCGTGTATGGACGAGGCCGCGGTGAACACCGCCGGGGTCAAGCCCATGGCGCCCCTGCTCGACCAGATCGCCCGGCTCACGAGCTTTGATGGCCTGCCCAAGCTCTTGGGTGAGCTGCACCTGCTCGGCGTCGACGCGCTCTTCGGCAACTACGTCGAGGGCGACTACAAAGATCCCAAGCTCACGATCTTCCACCTGGGCCAGGCCGGCTTGGGCCTGCCCGACCGCGACTACTACCTCAAGGACGACGCCGACTCCAAGCAGCTCCTCGCCGACTACGAGGCCCACATCGCCCAGGTGTTTGTGCTCGCTGGGGTGAGCGCCGAGCAGGCCGCCGCCGACGCCAAGTCCGTGCTCGCCTTGGAGGTCGCCATCGCCAAGGCCCACAAACCCCGGGACGAGCTGCGCGATCCGGAGCAGGTCTACCACCGCCTCGACCGTGTGGGGTTGGAGGCCCAAGCCGGGAGCTTCCGCTGGGCGGACTGGCTCGCGGCCATGGGCGCGCCGGACGCGACGGCGGTGAACGTCGAGGTGCCCGAGGTGCTCGTCGCCACGCTGAACGAGGCCAAGAACGCCCCGATCACCACCTTGCAGGCCTACCTGCGCTTCCACACGCTCTCGGCCTTCGCCTCGAACCTCTCTGAGCCCTTCGTGACGTCTCAGTTTGAGTTCTTCGGCAAGAAGATCACCGGCCAGCAGGCGATCGAGCCCCGCTGGAAGCGCTGTGTGCGCGCCACAGACTCGGCGATGGGCGAGGCCTTGGGCCGCTACTTCGTCGAGCAGCGCTTCGCCGGGCAGTCCAAAGACAAGGCCCAGGCGATGATCACCGGCATTCAGGACGCCTTCGAGGCCCAGCTCCCGCAGCTCGCCTGGATGGACGACGCCACCCGCGCCCGCGCCGTCGAGAAGAAGAACGCGCTCATGAACATGGTCGGTTACCCCGACAAGTGGCGTGACTACAGCGCCCTGGACGTGAGCGGCACCTACGCCGAGAACACGATCAACGCCCGCCGCTTTGAGTCCTTGGACTGGACGGGCCGCGTCGGCAAGCCCAGCGACCCGACGCGCTGGCTGATGAGCCCGGCGGCGGTGAACGCCTATTACCACCCGCTGTACAACCAGATGGTCTTCCCCGCGGGCATCCTGCAGCCCCCGTTCTTCGACGCGGCCTGGCCGAGCGCGATGAACTTCGGCGCCATCGGCATGGTCGTCGGCCACGAGCTGAGCCACGGCTTCGACGACTCCGGCCGCAAGTTTGACCCCGAAGGCCGGATGATCGAGTGGTGGGCCCCCGAGGCCAGCGCCGCGTTTGAGACCCAGGCCCAGTGTGTCGAGGACCAGTTCGACGGCTACGTCGTCACCGAGGGCCTCAACCAGAACGGCGCCTTGACCTTGGGCGAGAACATCGCCGACCTCGGCGGCCTCAAGACGTCCTTCAACGCCTGGAAGGCCCAATACACCCCGGGCAAAGAGCCGTCTGTGCCGGGTCTCACCGACGAGCAGCTCTTCTTCGTCGCCTTCGCCCAGAGCTGGTGTACGGTGGCGAGCCCGGAGTACGAGAAGATGCTCGTGCTCTCCGACACCCACTCCTTGCCGCGTTTCCGGGTGAACGGCCCGGCCTCGAACCTGCCCGAGTTCCACGCGACCTTCGGCTGTGAGGCTGGCAAGCCGATGCACCCGGAGAACATCTGCGAGGTCTGGTGATTCGACCGCCGCTCGCCGCCTTTGTCGTGTTTCTGGCGCTTGGGGCCTCGGCCCCGGCGCTGGTTCACGCCGTCGGCGGCGCCTGCTGGGTGTGGTTACCGGCCCATGTCCCCGCGCTCTTGGGCGGTCTCGCCTTTGGGCCCGGGGTCGGCGCCGTCGCGGCCTTGGGCACCGCCGTCTCGGATCAGCTCCTCGGCGGCGGTGAGGTCGGCTGGGGGCTTGTGCCCATCGCCGCTGAGATCCTGAGCTATGGCCTCGTCGGCGGCCTGTTGGGTCGGCGGGCAGGCTCTCGCGCGGGGCTCTTTGGGGCCTTGGTCGGGGCGATGCTCGCCGGGCGCCTCGTCTACGCCGTGGCGGCGACCGTGTTGGGTCGGGAGGTGTCGGGGCTCGTCAACGGTCTGTTTGTGACGCCTTGGCCGGGCATCGTGCTTCAGCTCGTCCTGCTGGCGCCGCTCGCGGCGGGGCTGCGGGACGGCGTGGCCCGTCGTGGCGCGGCGCCGCCGCCGAGGGGCTGACGGCGCGTCGGCGTCAGAGTTTGGGCTGAAGCGTCAGTGTTTGAGGGTCCGTGTCAGATGTTGATCGACAGCGGCACCTGGCTGGGGTGCAGGTAGGGGTACTTCCGCCTGCGCTCGCGGTTTCGGGCGTCGATGGCGCGACCGGCGGCGCGCAGCTTGGTCTGGTGCGCCTTGAGCAAGGGGGCCACCCGAGGGTCTTCAAACCAGCCCTCCTCGTACTCACCCAGGGCCGTGTGGTG
>JBEAVX010000112.1:0-3165 GCA_041160755.1 Pseudomonadota bacterium | reverse complement strand
CTTGTACACCGGCTTGTCCGTGGTCATCGTGAGGCTCAGCGTCGAGGCCGGGCGGGCGTAGACCATCGTCTGCGCGCCAGCCCACTCGGCGGTGTAGAAGCCGTCGCGATCTTTGGGCAGGGTGAAGCGCACGCGGTTGTCGTCTTTGGGCTCGGGGCAGCGGGCGCGGTCCTCTTTGCTCAGGAGCTTGAGGGCCTTGCGGTCGCGGGCGCAGGTCATCGAGAACGCGGTTCCTTGGCGGATCGTGAGCGTGTCGGGCAGCTCGCCGCCGTAGTCGGGGCCGCGCAGCACCTCTAGCTCCAAGGCGTCGCCGGGGTTGAGCAGCACCGCCGAAGGCCGCAGGCGCAGCGGCGGCACGACGCTCGGCGTGGAGCGCCAGCGGGTCGCGCCGACGCCCTTCACCTCGACGCTGAGCTCAAAGCCGTCGCTGACCGTGGCGCTCGGGCGGGCGTCTTGGGCCGAGCGCGGCTGGCTCAGGTCGAAGGTGACGATCGCCACACCATCGGCGGTGGCGGGGGAGTTGAGGCGTAGGCTGCCGATGGCCTGGGCCACACAGCCCGCCTCGGCCCAGCTCACCCCGGCGTCGCTCTCGGCCCAGCGCTGGCCAAGCTCTGTTGAGCCCTCTCGTGCGGTCAACACGAGCTGCCGAGAGAGCTGACCCTCCGCGAAGGAGCGTAAGAGGCAGAGATTCGCCAGCGGCGCGCGCGCCTCCAGCAGGGTCTTGAACCGCGCTGAGGAGGACCCGACGACGTCCTCGACGGCCACCTCAAGGGCGGGGATGTCGGGGTCGGCGGCGGCGAAGGTGACGCTCAGCACACGCTCGCCGTACCCCGGGAGATCGCCGATCTTGGCGCGAACACACTCGCCAAACCCCGAGCCGTCGCTCGTCGCCCGGACGAGGCGCGACCCCGAGAGCTCCAAGGCGACCCGGGCGCTCTGGGCGGCCTGCACCGCCCACACGCCGCAGTCCTCAGCGCGGCGCGCGACGGCCTCTAAGGCGACACGCTCCTCCAAGAGCAGCTCACGACCATCCAGGTGTTCGTTCCCGCCGGTAAACCGCACGGCTTGGGTGACCGCCCGAGGCTGGGGGCGGTAGGGCGGCGGCGGCGTGACGAGGCTCACCGGCTGGCCGGGGTCAAGCTGCATCGCCAGCACGCCGTCGGCGTCGGTGGACGCGGTCTTGGGCTCCTTCACGGCGGCCCAGGCGTTCGTGACGGTGACCTCCCGGTTGGCCAAGGCGGCGCCGTCGGGGCTCGTGAGGCGCAGGTAGACGCGGTTGTTGAAGTCCGGCGCGAGGCCGTCGCCGAGCTCGGTGACGGCGTCTACGAGCACGGGGTCTCGGGAGAGCGTCGCGGCGGCTTGGCCGCGCTGCACGTCCCCGGCGGGGTCGGTGACCACGGCGAGGATCCTGAGCTTGGCCTCACCGACAAGATCCGCAGGAACCGGGCCGAAGCTCACGGTGAACCGGCCAGAGGCGTCGGTGGTCAGCTCGCGCTCCTCAAGCCACTCCGTCGGCGGGGGCCAGTCGCCGTCGCTGGACACGGTGACCATCACTTCAGCGTTCGCGACCGGGGCGCCGGAGGTGTAGCGCGCCACACCGGCGAAGCTCAGCGGGTCGCCCGCCTTGTGCCAAGCGCGGTTCGCGCTGGCCTCGACGGTGTACCGGGGCAAGGTGAACGGCTCAACACGCACCTGCACGTCCGTGGTCACCGCGCCGGAGACCCAGCGCACCGTCCACAGGCCCGGCGTCGCGTCGTCGCTCAGGGGGAAGCTCGACTCGGTGATGCCCCAGGGGCCGCCTTTGCTGCGCTCCCGCAGGAGCAGCTCGCCGTTGGGATCGAGCACATGCCACTCACCCGGGCGATCGTCCGCCGGGGAGAGATCCGCGCGGCGCAGGGTGATCGCCCGGAAGAGCATGTTGTCGCCGGGCTCATAGAGCGGCCGGTCGGTCATCACCTGGGCCATCGCCGGGGCGTAGAGCGGCAGCTTCACCTCGACGCTCGGGTCGTCCACGAGGGGGCCGTCTACGCTCACCCGCAGAGTATAATCGCCGTCGGTGAGGTCGGTGGGCAGCTCAAGGGGGCAGGAGTAGCGCCCACGCCAGGGATCGTCCCAGTCGCAGTCCAGCGGGGTCTCTTTGCCGTCGCGGCTCAAGGTGAGGCTCACGTCGCCCCGGCCGACGCCGGCCTCGTGGGGGTAGCCGTACTCATCGAGGTAGATCCCCGTGAGATCCACGTCGACGCTGCCCATGCGGCCACGCTCGACGCCGTAGGTGTTCACCGTGAGCGCCCCACGCACCGCGCCGTCGGGGCAGGTCTCGACGAGGATCCCGTGCTCAAAGTAGGCCGGGAGGCACACCACCGAGCCCAAGCAGCCCAAGGCGCAGAGGCCCATCAACAAGGCCATGCCGCCCAGCACCTTCTTTGTCCGTGTCATCCACACCTCTCGCGTCACGTCGGCCTGCTCGGGCCGCCCGAACGGGCGCGCGCGGCCAATCTTACACCCGCTTCACCAATCACGGCGTCTTGGGCGGATCTCCGCTGAGCCCCGGGACGTGCTCGGCCCAGTCCGGCGCGAGCCGCTGCTCGATCGGCGCCGAGAAGCCGGGGTAGACCGGGTGGGTTCGCACGATCATCAGCCAGGCCAAGGCCCAGATCGGGTACAGCCAGCGCGGCGCGTCTCGCCCTCGGCAGGCGACGGCGGCGAGGCCGATGAGCGCGAGGTACACGCCCTCAAAGAACACCTCGGGCTTGGCGATCCGCCAGAATCCAGGCACCACAGCCCGGGCGGCGAAGTAGACCGGGTTCGGCACGCCGGGCAGGATCACCGGCCCCAGGCTCAAGGCCAAGAGCCCCCCGGCGAGGGTGATGAGCGCCCAGGTCTCGGCCTCAGCGCGGCGTGTTCGGGCGGCCCAGGCGGCGAGCAGGATCACCGGCAGGCTCAACGCCCGGGTGAGCTCCAGGCGATTCCACAGCGGCGGCCACAACGAGACGCTGTCCAGCGCGGCGCGCTCGACCAAAAACCGCTCGGGATCGCCTAAGGTCTGCGGGCCTTGGAGCAAGGCGAGCTGCAGCGCGACGAGGGGCGAGGCCGCGACGATCGAGCCGAGGCCGACGAGGACGAGGCGGCGCAAGACGACGCCCCGAGGATCCCGCGCCGCGAAGG
>JBEAVX010000008.1:0-4019 GCA_041160755.1 Pseudomonadota bacterium | reverse complement strand
CCCCGAGGGCGCCCTGGACGGGCCTCTGGCCCAGGTCTGGCGGGACGCCTCCTTGCTGGTCTCTGTGAGCCAGGGCCCCAGCGCCGCGCGGCTCCTGCAGCGCGCCGCGAACCTGGCCCGGGACGCCGACACCGCCGCCGCCGCCTCGGGGCTCTGGGAGGGCCTTCAACAATACGGACCCGCCGCCAAGGCCGCCGAGGTCGCCGCGCTGTCTTCCGAGGGAGCCTCAGCCCGGGCGCATTGGGAGTCGGCGGTGAGGCTGCACCTCTCGGGCGCAGACCCCGACGCGGCCTTGGGGGTCGCTGAGCGCTGGCGCCAGGCCGAGGGCCAGGGCCCCACCGGCGTCCTTGAGGCGCAGCTCGCCGCTTGGCAGCGCGCCCGCGCGGCGAGCCTCGTCTTCGACCCCGCCCGGCCCATCGACGCCCCTTGGCAGGTGGAGGAGCCCCTGGCCATCGAGCAGCGAGGCGGCGAGACCTGGCTGAACCTCTACGGCGGCGGAAGCCCGGTGCTGCAGGCGCCGCTGCGCGCGCTCGGCGGCCCGGTGGCGTTGATCTTCGACGCGCGGGTCGATCAGCAGGAGTGGCGCGCGGCCGTTCGGGTGGGCTTGGCCCAAGGCCCAGAGCAGAAGGTCGGCTTCAAGTACGAGCTCTATGGCGCCGAGCGCGCGCATTTCCCGCTCTTGGAGTGTAGGCCCTGGCCTTGGCTGCACAACGATGGCAAACGGATGCTCCCCCCGGGAGGCTCGTCTCCTCTGGAGCCGGTCGCGCTGCGCCTGCGGCTGACCTGGACCCCTGAAGACCAGACCTGGCGATGCACCGTGGCGATGCCCGATCACCACCAGTCGGTGACCGTGCCGCTGAAGGCCGAGGCCCCCACCGATCTCACGCTGCAGCTTGAGGACCACGGCGCCATCGGAGAGCTGATCCGCCTTCGCCTCGACCGCCTGGAGGTGTGGGGGGTGGCGCTGACCGACACGGCGCTCGATCCGCGGCAGCGCGCCAACCTCGCGCTCCTCCACCAAGATCCCGCCGCGGCCCTGGCCTTGTTGCCCCCCAGCGCCCTCACCGAGCGCGCCGTCGCCCAGGCGGCCTTGCGTAGGCCCGTAGAGGCCATGCAGACCTTCTCACAGGCCTTAGATCAAGACCACGAGCGGCTTCTGGGACGCCTGCCCTACCTGCTGCGCGCGGCTCGGGCGAGCTTGGCGCCGTTGATCCGCGCCGCCAGCGGGGCGCGCTGGCCGCAGCTCTTTGAGCGTGTCTATTACCGGCCGATCATCGGCAACCGCCCGATCCCCGACGTCGATGACGCGCTGCGCGCCGAGCTGGAGGACGTGGTCTTGCCCATGGACCCCGAGGATCGTGTCTGGTGGCTGATGGCCCGGCGGGTGGGCGCTCTGCTGCGGGGCCCCGATCCTTCGCGTGGGCGGCTGGCGGCGGCCCAGTGGCTGCAGGCGCTCGACGCGCTCCAGCTCCCGCGCACCCACGAGCTCTGGCACTCCGCCTTCACCGTGCACTTTGAGCTCGCCCTCGCCGCGGCCGCCGCGGGCGAGCTGGAGGAGGCCAAACGCCAGGCCCAGGTGGCCGTCGACCTGAGCCCTACGCCGGTGGTGGCCCCGGATCGGTTCGCGGCGTCCGCCGAGTGGAGACGGGCGGGTCTGCCCTTGCCGGTGGCGCATCCTTGGGATTGAGCGCGATGACGCCGGGCCGCCAGGGACCGCGGAGATCGAGACGGTAGGGCTGTAAGGTGCCGTAAGGGGCGAACGACAGACGTGGGGCTATGGTGAATTTGCGGTTCGACACCGCGAGGGTGCGACACAGATCACACAAACGCCGGAGCACAGCCTGCTGTCTCTTCTGTTCGCCTTGACCGTCACCGACGCCGCCAGGGGCGTTGTGGCCGCGGGCATCACCACCCGCTGATCGTAACGTCACGCCGCGATCTCAGCGGCTCCCCACACATGGAGTCCCCATGCCCACCACCCCACGTTCTACAGTCCATTTTCATCGACCGCTATCTGAGCGCGACCAGGCCTCGATCAGCCTCTACCTGAGGCCCGTGTCCGAGATCCCCCGCGGTGTCCCGGCGCGCTCGCTTCGCGGCGTGGGGCGGATCGGGCGCTCTGATCTCGCCAAGTGGCACGGAGCCTGGCCGCAGGACGTCGCTCGGGTGATCCACTTCGCGTCCCGCCATGGGCTACAGATCACGCGGGTCCAGCCGGAGCGTCGTCTCATCGCGCTTCGCGGACCGGCGACGGTCGTGGGGCCGCTGTTCGGGGTCGAGCTGCAGGTTCGGCGCCTTGATCAGCGCGTGTTCCTCACCCACGACGGGCCTCATGTCCTGCCCCCGGAGCTGGAGGGGATCGTCCACGCCGTCCTCGGGCTCGATCGTTGCCCGAGGCTCCGCCGCGGGACCCGCCTGGCTCCGCGCGCGCTGGTCTCTGGCGCCAGCTCGGTCGAGGCGTCCGAGATCGTCGATCTGTACGATTTTCCCGCGCAGTGGACGGGTCGGGGCCAGACCATCGGCATCATCGCCCTCGGAGGGACCTACAACGAAGCAGATCTCCGCTCGTTCTTGGGTGAGGCCACTCCGCTCCCGCGGGTGACCTTCATGCCGCCCGACAGCCAAGCGACATCCAGCACCGACCGGGACGACGTCGAGCTGATGATGGACATCGAGCTCGCGGCGGTGGCGGCGCCCGGGGCCCGAATCGTCGTTTATCGTGGGTCGCCCGACCCCCAGGGGTATCTGGAGGCCTTCGCTGAGGCGTTGCATGATAAGGAGAACAAACCCTCGGTGATCGCGACCAGCTGGGGAATGGCGGAGGCGGGTTGGGATCGGCCCTCCATGACGGAGTTCGACCGCATGCTCACCACGGCCGCTCACCTGGGCATCACCGTCCTGGCTGCAGCGGGTGACCACGGCTCCGCGGACGAGGTCGATGACGGAGAGGCGCACGTCGACTTCCCCGCTTCCAGCCCACATCTGCTGTCCTGCGGGGGGACGGGGTTCGCCGCGGGAGCCCCGGCGACGGAGGTGGTGTGGGGCGACGGCACCCCCCAACACGGCACCGGCGGGGGCGTGAGCGGCGCCTTCGGGCGTCCCGCCTGGCAGAGGGGGCTCACGGTGCCTGATCGGGCGACGGGCAAGCGGGGTCGCGGCGTACCGGACATCGCCGGCCACGCCGATCCGAGCCGAGGCTACCGCGTTCGGGTGAACGGGCGCGACCGGTACGTCGGCGGATCGAGCGCGGTGCCGCCGCTCATGGCCGGACTGTTCGCGCGGATCAACGAGGCGCGTGGGGCGCTCGGGGCCCTCGGATTCGCCAATGATGACCTGTATCGGCCAGAGCTGGCCCAGGCCTTCGTCGATGTCCTCGACGGACGGAACGGACGCTTCTCCGCGAGCGCCGGTTGGGACGCGTGCACGGGGCTCGGGCGCCCGATCGGGAGCGCGCTCCTCGCCGCGCTCGCGGGGGGCGCCCACGATGGCACCCTGCTCGCCCCTCGATTGGCGGTGGCCGATGTCCCGGCCGCTCAGGCCAGCGTCCAGAAGCTCACCGAGCTGTCGCGCTGCCTGGACAACCTCCAGCCCTCGCCCTGCGTACCCGTCGAAGACATCGTCGCGGTCAGTACCGTCACGGAGGAGTTCAAGCGCGCGTGTCGGGAGATGGGGGCTGGTCTCGACGAGGTGATGGGGCTGTGGGGGCGAATCTCGGGGGACGATGTTTCAGACGAATTCACACGAGCGTACGTCAAACTTCTCGTCAGAGTGCTCGAATCGACACAGACCACGCTGGACTCCGTCAAGACGGCGGCCGCGGCGTCGGGCACGTCGGCCAGCAAGCTCATCGGCGACCTTCAGGCCGCCTCCACGGCGCGGGCGGACGCGAAGAAGGCCCTGCAGGACAAGCTCAACTCGATTCAAGCGGACACGTCTGCGCTGCAGGCTCGTATCCGGGAGCTTGAGGAGAACGGTGAGGGCTGGGCGGGGTTCTGGGCAGGCGTGGAGACCGTCTTCAC
>JBEAVX010000041.1:0-17788 GCA_041160755.1 Pseudomonadota bacterium | reverse complement strand
CTGACGTCTTGGCTTGGCTCAAGAGCTAAGCCACACCCTAGAGGAGCGCACGCGGATCCGTCAAACCCGGGCCAGCGTGCGCTCCGGTTGAGCCGGAGGTGGGGCGGCCGTTCGGCGGCTGAATCTTGCGGTCCTGGAGCGCGGTGGCCGAGCCGCCGCCGCCCCTCGGGTCGGGTGTCCTTGGGGGCGAGGGGCCGGGGAGCCCGCTGGGCAGCGGCGAGATCGGCATGAGCTGGGCCAGTGTTTATGCGCTTGGTTCATAGACCCCTTCGGGAGGCCCACCACGTCAATCTGGTCGACCGTGCGCGGCGCCGCGGTCAGTACACCCACAGCGACTGCCAGACATGAACGTTCGGCCCGCCGTAGCCCTCCAGGTAGCCGGGGTACTGCGACGAGCTGCCGTATTGAACCAGAGGCACCACCTGCATCCACCAACAGTTGGCGCCCTCGTCCACGTCCACGTCGCTCGACATCGCGTAGACGCCGTGCTTGAGGTAGTAGCTGTCGTGCAGGCCGTTAAAGCCGTTGCAGGTGGTGGACTCTTCGCCGTCGATGAGGGTGTAGTCCGAGCCGTTGGTGGAGTCGGTGAAGGGGTTGTGCTGCTGACTCCACACGGTGTAATGGGCCCGCGACGCGGCGCCGGTGCTCCAGGTGCCGGAGTTGCCCACCTCAAACCGGAGGGTCCACACCCCGGCCCGGGCGAAGTCGTCGAGATCGGTGAGCTGGGTGTAGTTGTCGTCGCTGGCTTTGCCGACCTGGGTGTAGCTCGTCGAGGAGAACCAGTAGGGGTAGAGCGCGCTCTCGACCTTGGTCCAGCCGCCGCCGTCCCGGGTCATGTCGCAGTAGGCCTGCCAGGCGTCGCTGGTGTCGCCGTCGCCGTCGGGGTCTACCCAATACAGTCCATCGGCGCTCGACGGGCTGGCGCTGAGGATCTCCGCGCAGGCCCGACCCGCCGTGTCCTGGGTAGAGCCGCAGCGCCAGACGCTCGCGTCGGAATCAAGGCAGTCGGGGCCGCCGTCCTCCTCCCAGGAGGCGTAGCCGTCGCCGTCGGCGTCGAAGTCGTCGTCCCCGGCGCAGTCCGCGTCTACGCCGTCGTAGAACACCTCGGTCTCGGCGGGGTTGACGTCGGCGTCGGTGTCATCACAGTCGGAGTCGTCTTCGGTGTAGCCAGTCGGCGCCTCGCAGCCGCTCACCGTGGCGCCGGTCGCGGCGCCGAACCCGTCCCGATCGGCGTCGAGGTGGTAGGTGGTCGTGGCCGGGCCGTCTGGATCTTCGGTGTCGATGAGGCCGTCACAGTCGTTGTCTACGTCGTCGCAGACCTCGTCCTCATCAGGGTTCACGTCGTCGCGGGCGTCGTCGCAGTCCGTGGTGTCGGCGACGTAGCCCTTCGGCGCGGCGCAGGCGACCTGGGTGAACCGGCCCGAGCCGAAGCCGTCGCCGTCGTAGTCGATGGCCCAGGTGGCCGCGTCGATGGCCTCGTCCTCGTCGATGGACCCGTCACAGTCCTCGTCCCCGCCGCCGCAGACCTCGTCGGCGTCGGGGTTGGCCTGGGCGTCGTCGTCGTCGCAGTCCGTAGAGCCGCTGACGTAGCCCTCGGGGGCGGCGCAGGCCCGGGTGCTGAAGTCCACGTCCCCGAAGCCGTCTCCGTCCGCGTCTTGGTAGTAGGTGCCGGCGTCGATGGACTCGGGCTCATCGACGGTGCCGTCGCAGTCGTTGTCAAAGCCGTCGCAGCGCTCATCCGCGCTGGGGCTCACCGTGGCGTCGCCGTCGTCGCAGTCCCTCGCGTCGGCGACGAGGCCGCTCTCGCCGTCGCAGCGCTGGCTGGCCGTGGCGGGATCCCCGTAGCCGTCGCCGTCGAGATCGCTGTACCACACGTCGCCAACAGCCTCGTCGATGGCGCCGTCGCAGTTGTTGTCCAGGCCGTCGCAGCGCTCCGTGGCGCTGGGGGAGATGTCGCCGTCGGTGTCGTCGCAGTCTTCAGCCTGGGCGTGGCCGTCGCCGTCGAGGTCATCGTCAGGGGTGCTGGGGTCGCAGTCGTCGTCGAGGCCGTTGTAGGGGGTCTCGGGGGCGCTCGGGGAGACGGCGCTGTCCTCGTCATCGCAGTCCTCACCGCCCGCGAAGCCGTCGCCGTCGATGTCGAACGGGCCGGTGTCCTCGGGGACGGCGCTCTCAAACACCTCCCCTTTGTCTTCGCTGCGGCAGGCGACGAGGGTCAGGGCGAGGGTCAGGGCGAGAGAGATGCGCATGGGGGCCTTCTTGGGCGAGGGGGTCTTCAAGATAGCGCGAACGGCGGGGAATCTTTGGATAGGGTGCCCGTACCGGGGGCTGAGTCCTGCTACCCAAGGCCGTATGTCCACCGAGATGACCGCGCTGCTCACGCTCTACCGCGACCGGGTGTACCGGCTCGCCCGGGCGTGGCTGCCCGATGAGCAAGAGGCCGCGGAGATCGCCCAAGAGGCGCTGGTGCGCGCCTGGCGGAACCAGGACCGCTACGACCAGACGCAGCCGTTTTACCCCTGGCTGCGCACGATCACCCAGAACGCCTGCCGCGACGCCTTGGCCCGGGGCCGACACCGCGCCGCGCCGGGCCTTGACTGCGAGCGCCTGCAGAGCCTCGGCCCGAGCCCCCTGGAGCGCCTGTCCGCCCGAGAGGCCGAAGGCGCCGTGAAGGCCGCGTTGTCAACCCTGCCCGAGCCCGCCCGGGAGATCCTGATCATGCGTCATTACGAAGACCTGAGCTACGCCGAGATCGCCGAGTCTCTGGGGGTGCCCGAGGGCACGGTGATGTCTCGCCTGTTCCGCGCCCGCCGCGCGCTCACCGCCGCCCTTCGTGGCCAAGACCTTGGAGCCGACCATGACCAGCCCTGAGCCCACCCCCGCGCTGAGCGAAGATCGCCTCGCCGAGCTGATGGTGAAGGTCGTGGACGAGGTGGCGAGCCCCGCCGAGCGCGAGGAGCTGATGTCGTACCTCGTGGCTCACCCCCAAGATCGCGCCGAGCTTGACGCCCAGCGGGCCCTGCGCGCGGTCACCCGAGGCTGGGGCGCGCGCTTAGAGGCCGATCTTCGGGCGCACCAGGCCTCGGCGTGGCAGCTCACCGCCCAGCGGGTCGGCCTCGCGCTCTTGCTCGGCGGGATCGCCCTGCTCCTGGGCTTCGGGCTCGTCGAGGCCACCTTCGACGCCGAGGTGCCTTGGCCCGTGCGGCTCGGGGTGGGCGCCTTGATCGGCGGCCTCGTGCTCACCGTCGGGGGCCTCGTCGCCCAGCGGCTCCAGCACCACGACCCTTACGACGACGTTCACCTCTAGTCCTGCACCCCTCAGCCGGAGCGCCGATGTCCAGCGCCATCACCCGCCAAGCCGACCTCAAGAACCGCCCCGACGACGGGATCCTCATGGCCACCACGCCCACTCTGCCGGGGTTTCGGGTGGTGAAGGTCATCGGGCTCGTGCGGGGCAACACCATCCGCGCCCGCCACGTCGGCGACGACATCGTCGCCGCCTTACGAAACCTCGTCGGCGGCGAGATCCCCGAGTACACGAAGCTCATGGGCGAGTCCCGGGAGCAGGCGCTCGACCGGATGCGCGTCGAGGCCTTGGCCCGGGGGGCGAACGCCATCCTCGGCGTGCAGTTCACCACCGCGATGGTGATGGCCGGGGCGGCGGAGATGCTCGCCTATGGCACGGCCGTCGTCGTCGAGCCCGAGTAGCCGCCGGGGGCTCGGCGCTCAGATCCGCCGCAGCATCACCTCTTGAATGCGGTGATCTTCACCCTTCTTGAGGATGAGGGTCGCCCGCTCTCGGGTGGGCAAGATGTTGCGCTTGAGGTTGACCTCGTTGATCTCCCGCCACAGCTTCTGCGCCTCGTGGTCGGCCTCGTCGTCGGTGAGCGCGGCGTAGCGGTGAAAGTAGGCCCCGGGCGACTGAAACGCCGTGTCTCGCAGGCGCAAGAAGCGGTGGACGTACCACTGCCGCAGATCGGCGATCTCCGCGTCCAGATAGATCGAGAAGTCGAAGAAGTCGGCCACGAACGCCCGGCCTGGCTGGGCGCCGTGCTGGAGCACGTTGAGGCCCTCGATGATCACGATGTCTGGGCGGCGCAGGACGATGCGCTCGTCAGGCACGATGTCATAGCGGGCGTGGCTGTAGACCGGGCAGGAGACCTCGTCGAGCCCGGCCTTGAGCTGGGAGGTGAAGCGTAGGAGCGCGGCCCGGTCGTAGCTCTCGGGGAACCCTTTGCGCCGCATGAGGCCCCGGCGCTCCAGCTCGGCGTTGGGGTACAAGAAGCCGTCGGTGGTGACCAGGTCCACCCGAGGGCTGTTCGGCCAGCGCGCCAGGAGCGCCTGGAGCACCCGGGCGGTGGTGGACTTGCCCGCGGAGACGCTCCCGGCGAGGCCGATCAAGAACGGCGCCCGGGGGGCCTCGGGGTCGCCCAAGAACGTCGCCGTGACCCGGTGCAGCTCTTGTACGGCGGAGACGTAGAGGTTCAACAGCCGGGTGAGCGGCAGGTAGACGTCCTCGACCTCGTCGGGGGTGATCTCCTCGTTGATGCCGCGCAGGGCGTCCAGCTCGGCGGCGGTCAGCGTCATCGGGGCGTCGGCGCGCAGCGCTCGCCAGGCGTCACGGTCGAAGCGCATGTAGGGAGAGTGAGGGATGCGTCGCTCCGGGGTGACGAAAACCGGCCACCTCTACCCTGTGGCGCGCGGCTCGGCCAGGGCGACGGCGACGGGGGAGGCGCGGCGCGCCACCTACGCCCCGGGCTGGAGCCGCGCGCCGCGCCTGAATGCTCTCGACAGGTCAAGTCCCGATCCAGAGAGGACCAAGACGAGCACACCTTGCTCCACGGCGCGTCGGTCTTGCGGATGATCAGGTTCTCAGGGCGGGCGCAGAAACAGGCTTGCGTTCTGGCGCGAGGGCGCGTCAGAATCTCGTCAACCACCCAAGCCCCGAGTCCAAGATGGCACCCCGCACCTGCGCCCTGCTCCTGCTTTGTACGATGTCCCTCGCTTGCCGCTCCAAGGATGATGAGCCCTTAGACAGCGAGCCCGTCGGCCCCGAAGACACCGCCGACACCGAGGTCGATGAGGACCTCGACAACACCTACGAGATCTGCGAAGACACCACCTGGTCCGGCGAGGTCGTCGTCGGCGCGGTCTATTACGTCTGCAAGACGGCCACGCTGACGATCGAGCCCGGCGCCACCATCGCCTTTAAGCCCGGCAGCGGCCTCGTCGTCGACGGCGTGCTCAAGGCCGACGGCACCGCTGAGGCGCCGATCACCTTCAAGATCAACTACAGCATCTCCGGCTCCAACTACGGCGTGTCCGTCGGCGGCGAGGGCGACCTGTCAACGCTGAGCTTCGCCTCGTTCACGAGCATCGACCTGCGCCTGGAGGGCCGCGCCGCCGCCGGGGTGAGCGACCTGAGCCTCGCGGACTCCACCCTGGGCGTGTACTCCCGCGACGCCGAGTTCTCCGTGAGCCGGGTGAGCTTCGCCGACAACCAGCGCGACGACCAGTCCGGCCTCATCGCCCGCGACCTGCCCCTGCTCAACGTCTCCGACTCCAGCTTCGACAAGGTCAACGTCGGCATCCTGTTCGACGGCGTCCAGGACGAGGCGGCGCTCAACGTCTCCAACGTCACCTTCACCGACAGCCGCGACGCGCTCTATGTCGGCAGCGTCGGCAAATACAAGCACAGCGTCACCGCGACGGGCATGACCGTCTCGAACAGCTCCAGCCACGCGCTCCTGTTCTACAACGCCGACGTGACGCTCAATGACGTGGCGATCACCGACACCAACGGCTACGCCATCTACGGCGACCTCGCCTCCACCGTGCGCCTCAACGACGTCGAGGTCACCACCACGACGGGCGTGAGCGTCTACGTCATCGGCTCGATCGAGGCCGACGGCCTGAACGTCACGGGCTCCGAGGCCAGCGGCGTGTACGGCGGCAAGAAGGGCTCGACCCTGCGCAACACGACCGTAGACAATGTGCAGGGGTACGCGATCTACGCCACGGGTGACCTCACCGTGGCCGACTCCAAGGTGTCGAACACCACGAGCACCTCGATCTACGCCGTGCGCGGCAACCTCACCGTCACCGGGAGCGAGGTGACCGACAGCCTCGGCACGGGCATCTACGCCACCTACGGCGACGTGGTCGTTCGGGACACGCTCCTGGAGCGCCTCGACAGCCACGGCGTCTACGCCTCCACGGCGAGCATCACCGTCTCCGACGTCACCGTGCGCGACATCCGTGGCACCGCCGTCTACGCCTACCGCTCCAACCTCGTCGTCGAGCCAGGCACGGTGGGCTTGCTCATCGAGAACGTAGACGGAAACGGGCTTTACTCCACCGACGGCAGCATCATCGCCGAGAACGTCACGATCGCGAACATTCGTGGCACCGGGGTCTATGGGTATTATGGCGACGTGAACCTCAAGAACGCCCAGATCTCGTCGGTGATCGGGACGGCGGTCTACGGCTACTTCGGGAACGTCACCGTCTCCGACGTACACATCAACGACGTGTACGGGACGGGCATCTACTCCTACCGCGCGGACATGAGCGTCACCCCCGGCGACACCGGCGTCACGGTCACCAACGCCGAGACCTATGGTCTGTACACCTACACCGGGGACATGGTCGCCGAGGGCTTCACGATCACCAACACCCGGAGCACCGGCGTGCTCGTGAGCTATGGGGACCTCACCGTGAAGGACTGTGAGGTCTCTGAGTCGGGCAGCTACGGCATCTATGGCCAAGAGGGCGACCTCAGCGTCTCGGGCTGTGTGGTGAGCGACGTGTTCAACGGCGGCATCTTGCTCTCGAAGGGCGATCAGGCCACGGTGACCGACGTGAGCATCACCGACGCGGGCACCTACGGCGTCTACGTCAGCCGCGCCAACGCCACGATCAGCGGCGTCACGGTGACCAACGCCGGGAGCCAAGGAATCTACGTCGGCGACGGCGACGGGGACATCACCGACGTCACCGTGAACACCGCGGGCAGCTCCGGCGTGCAGGTCTCTACGGGGGATCTCACCCTGTCCGACGCGACCATCGGCAACGTCGCCGGAGACGCCGTGTACGTCAGCGACGGGGACGCGCTGATCTCGGAGCTGCAGGTCGTCGATCTCTCTTCAGCCCAGGACCAGCAGAGCGCGGTCGGCGGCGGCATCGACGTCCGTGGGCACGCCTTGGTCTCGAACACCCTCATCGACAAGACCGAAGGGTATGGCCTCTACGCGGAGTCCGCCGAGGTGAGCTACTCGACGATCTCCAACGGCCTGGATCGTGGCGTGTCGATCTACGGCAACGCCGCGTCGAGCATCACCTACAGCGACATCATCGACAACGGCAGCTATGGTGTGGTCGGCGTCACCAAAGGCACCAACGGCCTGCAGATCAGCAAGTCAAACATCACCGGGAACTATGAGTACGGCGTCTACTACGCGCAGCTCATGGACGGCTGTTATGTGGCCGACAACTACCGCCTCACGGGTGTAGACAGCACCTCCGGCGGCACCATCGACGCCAGCTTCACGACGAAGGGCACCCAGTACAATTACCTGGACTCGGTGACCAGCCCCGCCTCCAGTGAGGTCTCCGGCACCGGCCCCACCAGCGGGTCCTGATCCCACGATCGGCCGCCGCGTCGTGAACCCACGGCGCGGCGGCGCACGCCTACTCGCTCAGACACCCCCACGCTCCAACGATGGAGAGGCCCCCATGACCCTACCCGTTCGCTTCAACATGACGATCTTGCTCGCCTTGGCGACCTTGGCCTGCCGGTCCAAAGATGAGGTCTTGGACACCGCCGACACCAACATCGACGGCCCCGAGGACACCGCTGACACCTCCGTAGACGACGACATCGACAACACCTACGAGATCTGTGAAGACATCACCTGGTCCGGTGAGGTGATCGTCGGGGCGCTGTATTATGTGTGCCCCACGGCGACCTTGACCATCGCCGCGAACACCCAGGTCAAGTTCATGCCCAGCGCGGGGCTCGTCGTGGACGGCACCCTGAAGCTCGACGGCGGCGACGGCTCCCCGGTGGTGTTCACCACGAACTACAGCTCCACGGCGGGCAACTACGGGGTCTACGTCGGCGGCACCGGCGACAAGTCCACGCTGCAGTACGCGACGTTTGAGCACATCAACCTGCGCCTGGAGGGCGGGGCCGCGACGGCGCTCACGAACAGCGCGTTCTCCGACGCCACCCTGGAGATCTACACCCGCGACGCGCCGTTCACCGTTGACTCGTGCACGTTCACCGACAACCAGCGCGACAACCAGTACGGCATCGTCGCCCGCGACCTGCCGCTCCTCGACGTGGTGAACAGCACGTTTGACAAGGTCTATGTCGGCGTCGGGTTTGACGGCGTGCAGGACGAGTCGGCGCTCTCCGTGGCCGACACGACGTTCAACGAGGTCCGCCACGCGCTCTATGTGGGCAGCATCGGCGAGTACCTGCACACGGTCACCGGCACCAACCTCACGATCACCAGCACCTCGTCCCACGGGATGATGCTGTACAGCGCGGCGTCGAGCTTCACGAACCTCAACGTCACCGACTCGACGGGCTATGGGCTCTACGCCGATGTGCGCTCGACCTTGGCGCTCGACAACACGGTCATCAAGAACTCGGACTCCATCTGTGTGTACGCCGAGGGCTCTCTCGCGGCCACGGGGCTCGTCGCCGAGGGCTGCGGCGGCAGCGGCGTGTACGCCGGGAAGCTCGGCTCGACGGTGACCGGCAGCAGCGTCACCGGGGCCTTGGGGTATGGTCTGTATGCGTATGGTGACCTCGCCGTGGACGACTCCACCGTCACCAGCGCGTCAAACACCGGCGTCTATGTGTATTATGGTGACCTCGCCCTGCGTGGGGTGACCTTGTCCAACAACGGCGGCACCGGGGCCTACGCCCAGCAGGGCACGCTCACCGTGGAGACCTCCGAGGTCGTGGGCAACACGGCCCAGGGCGTGCAGACCTACTACGGTGATCTCACCGTGCTGGACTCCAACATCTCGGGCAACAACGGCTCGGCGGTCTACGCCGACCACGGCGACGTGGAGGTGCGGCGCACCACCATCGAGGACACCGAGGGCTACGCGATCTTCGCCAGCACGGCGTCCATCGTGGCCTCCGAGGTCACCATCAAGGACATCCGCAACTACGGCATCTACGGCTATCGCAGCGCCGTGGTCTTGGATGACTCCACCCTCGACAACGTCGAGGGCGTGAGCGTCTACACCGTAGACGGTGACCTCACCGCCACCAACGTCGACATCCGCAACTCCCGCTCCCACGGCATGTACGCCTACTACGGCGACCTCACCGTCACCAACGCCATCCTGGAGAACATCCGCGAGGGCGGGCTGTACAGCTACTACGGCGACCTGACGGTCACCGACGCGAGCTTGACGACGATCTACGGCCAAGGCATCTACGCCTACCGTGGGAACCTGATCGTGAACGCTGGCGTGACGGGCACGACGCTTTATGACGTCGGCTTCAACGCCCTGTACAGCTACTACGGTGACCTGACGGCCACGGGCGTCAAGATCGACAAGGTCGGCCAGAGCGGCGTGTTGACCTACTACGGCGACACGACGGTCAGCGGCCTCACCGTGAACGACGTGGGCGCCTACGGCGTGTTTGATCAGGACGGCACGTTGACGATGAGCGACACGACGGTGACCAACACGGTCAACGTCGGCGTGTACCTGAACCTGGGTGAGCTGGCCACGGTCACGAGCTCCACCGTAGACACCACGGGCTCCACCGGGGTCTACGTCTACCAGGGCGACCTCCTCATCTCCGACACCGACGTCTCGAACTCGGGCAGCGTCGGCGTGTACGTCAACATCGGCGACATGGTGGCCGACGCGGTGACCGTGGTGGAGGCCACGGGCCAAGGCTTCTACGTGAACGCCGGGGCCTTGGACCTCAGCGACGCTTCAGTGACCGGCGCGGGCAGCCACGGCGTCTACGTCTACAACGGCGTGGCCGCCGTGGAGAACCTCGCGCTCACCGACATCGGCGGCACGGGTCTGTATGTGAACGTCGGCGACCTCAGCGCGACGGCGGTGGACGGCAGCGACATCGCCAGCCAAGGGGTGTACGTCTACAACGGCGACATGACCGCCTCGGACCTGACGCTGGACGACATCGGCAGCCAGGGCGTGTACGTCTACAACGGCGACCTGACGATCAGCGAGTCGCTCATCTCCGACGTGGGCAGCCAAGGTCTGTACGTGTACGGCGGTGATCTCAACCTCGCCGACACCACCATCGGCAACACCGGCGAGCGCGGCGTTTATGTCTACCTCGGCGACGCGCTCATCGACGGCCTGCAGGTCGTGGACCTCTCCTCGACCCAAGACCAGCGCAGCGCGCTCAGCTACGGGCTTGACGTCCGTGGCCACGCGCTCGTGACCGACACCATCGTCGATAAGGCCGACAGCTATGGCATGTACGCCAAGAGCGCGGAGATCGTGAGCAGCACGTTCTCCAACAACAACAACATCGGCGTGATCCTCTACGGCAACGACGCCAGCAGCGTGAGCTACTGCGACGTGACCAGCAACGGCTCCCACGGCGTGTACGGGCCCACCACGGGCACGAACTCCTTGGACGTGTCGTACAACAACGTCACCGGGAACAAGTACTACGGCGTCGTGTATGCCCGCGAGCTGGACAACAACTACATCGCCGACAACTACAGCAAGACCGGCGCGGACACCACCTCGAAGGGCACCGTAGACGGCACCCTCGACGTGAGCTCTAGCCAGATCGGCTCGATCGACGCGGTGAAGAACCCTCAGTCGTCGTCCGTCTCGGGCACCGGCCCGGCCTCCGGGAGCTGATTCGACACAGAGCTGAGCGACGCGGCGCCTGGGCTCTCCTCGTGGGGGTCCAGGCGCTCGGCGTTGAGGAGGGTGGGCAGGGTTGATCCCCGGGAGCGGTTGTCCAGCGCCCGGCGGCCCTCAAACCGGGGCAGATCGGGCAGATAGACGAGGCGCAGCTCCAGCGAGAAGCGCGCCCGGCCTGAGTCGTGGCCGAGGCTGCCGTGGAGCTGGTGCGCGGAGAACAAGAGCTGCTCCGCGTCTCGGCAGGCGAAGCGCACGGGCGCTCCGGGCGGCGGCGCCGTGGCGCAGGGGTAGACCTTCTCCGGGTGCGGCGCCTGCCAGCCGCCGAGCTTGTCCCAATCCCCCAGATCAAAGCCCGCCGAGGCGTTGGGCACGGCCTGCGAGAAGGCCTCGGGGAAGAACCCGAAGCTCTCCTCGGCGGGCACGTCGCCGAGCGCCAGCCAGAGGTTCACCTGGGCCTCGGGGTTCCCGTACCAGGTGTCGCGGTGAATGGCGTAGGCCCGGGCGGCCTTGGGGTCGCGGTGGGCGCCGGAGAGCACGGCGCGCAGGCGGGGGCGGTCCATCACGGTCTGGTGCAGGGGCAGGCCAAGATCCGCGACGAGGCCCCGGGCGAGCCAGAGCGCCTCGGGATCCTCGACGAACGACCAGCGGAGCGCGGTGAGGCGGGCGAAGTGCTCCGCTGAAGAGAGCGCGCGGTGGGCGAGGCGGGGCGGGTGCGGGTCAAACACCTCGTTGAGCCGTTGTTCGGCGTACCGGGCCAAGGCCCGCGAGGCCCGGCTCGCGCCTCGGCGCAGGATCGTGCCCGTGAGCGCCCGCTCCCAAGGCGCGGGGCCGTCGTTCATCGGCGCGAGGACGGGGTGATCGGCGGGAAGCTCACGCACGGGGCGCCTCGGCGGCGTCGCGACACAGACGATCCACCCGCTTGAGCAGGGTCGGCAGGCGGTGGGGCCCGTGCATCGACGCGACGCAGGCCAGGGCCTCTTCAGCGGGCACCCCGGCGGCGGAGACGTAGAGCGGGCTCTGGCTGCCGCCGCGCACAAGCGGCAGGGCGTCGCCCTCAAAGAACCGCCGCTTGGCCACGCCGACGACGGGCAGCCCCGTGACCTCATGCAGCCGCGCGCCGAGGCCAGGGCGGCCGTTGAGCCAGGCGTGGCCATCGACGACGATCACGCTCGGGGCCTGGGTCAAGGTGTGGAGCAGGGCGAGCAAGCACGGCAGCTCGCGGCGGTAGAAGGCGCCGGGCTCGTAGTCGGCGACCTCGGGGACAAAGACGAGCCGCTCCGCCGCTGGGGTTGGGGCGTCCCAGGTGGCGCAGGTGACCCCTGCGGCCCAGGCGCCGCCGAGGGGAGGGTAGTGCACGTCGGTGAGCAGGATCATGGTCGTAGAGTACCGGAGCCGCGCCGGTCTGGGGAGGCTGCACGTTCCGGGCTGCCCTCGCCTACGAGGGGTGGAGAGAACCCACCATGCTTCAACGCCTCCTCCCGGTCCTCGCCGCCCTCGGCCTCACCCTCGCGCTCACCAGCGGCGCCAGCGCCTACGAGCAGACCTACACCCCCACCGCGCCCGGGGAGATTCAGCTCAAGGAGCTGCCCCAGGCCCTCGCCCTGGAGGCCCCAGACGGCGATGACGAGGGCTTCCGCGCCCTGTTCAACTTCATCCAAGAGAACGAGCTGGCGATGACCGTGCCCGTCGAGGTCGATCTCAGCGATGAGGGTGAGGCGATGCGTTTCTTCGCCCCGTCCGCGCGCCTGGAGACCCCGCCGCCGTCGGCGGACGGCGTGATGGTGAAGGCCCTGCCGCCGCGCACCGTGGTGAGCCTCGGGCACCGGGGACGGGGCGGCGATCGTCAGCGCGGCCAAGACATCGTCACCCTGCAGCGCTGGATCGCCGAGCACCCCGAGTGGCGGGCCGTCGGCGCGCCCATCGCCGTGTATTGGGACGGCCCGTTCACGCCGTTCTTCTTGCGGCGCTCTGAGGTGATGATCGAGCTGAGCCCCGCGGGCTGAGCCCCTCGGGTTAAGCCCGGCGGATGACCGCATCGCTCAAGCCTCAACCCCGCCCGGCGCGGGGGATCGTCGCGGGCCCGGGTCGCGGCCAGCCGCCCGGCCCGATCCACCACCAGCGGGTGCTGCCGCCGCCAGCGCTCGCGGCGCTGGTCGAGCACCTCTGGCTCGTGCGCTGGGACCTCCCGCCGGGCGAACGTTTTGAGGCGATCACCCTGCCGCACCCCGTCGCCCACTGGACCGTCGAAGGCGACGAGAGCGTCGTGCGTGGGGTGAGCCAGCGGCCCTTCGCCCGGATCCTCTCCGGCGCCGGGCGGGTGGTCGCCGTGAAGTTTCGCCCCGCGGGGCTCCGGTGGCTCAGTGAGCTCCCGGCCAAACACACCCGAGAGCGGCTCGTGCCCGCCGCCGAGCTCCTCGGCCTCGATCCGCCGACCCTCACCCACCTGCCCGATGACGCGGCCCTCGCCGCGTTGGCCGCCAAGCTCACCGAGCGTCCCCAGCGTGACGCCCCCGACGCGCGCCGGGCCCGGGATCTCGCCGAGCGCTGCGCGGTGGATCGGTCGATCACCACCGTCGAGGCCTTGGCGGCGGTCGCCGGAGCCGGGGTGCGGGAGCTCCAGCGCCTCTTTGAGCGGGAGATCGGCCTGCCGCCGAAGTGGGTGATCCAGCGGGTTCGGCTGCACGAGGCCGTCGAGGGCCTGGCGGACCCCAGCCGTCCGGCGCTCGCGGAGCTGGCGTACACCCTCGGCTTCGCCGATCAGGCGCACTTCAGCCGCGCCTACCGCGCCGCCGTCGGCGAGCCGCCCAGCGCCACCTTGGCCCGGCTTCGGCCCAGGCCGGAGGGATCCTCGTCGGCTTGAAGAATCATTATTGTGTCATTGATCTGTCATGATCCAGATCAAGTTGTGTAGGCTCTGGTTCATCGGGCAAGAACGCCCGAAAGGAGACCAACCTCATGCAGCTCAAGCACACCCTCACCGCCCTGCTCGCCCTCACCTTCGCCGCTGGCTGCGGCGACAAAGACGCCGCGACGGACTCCGGCGCCGATGACAGCAGCACCGACGACAGCGCCGTCGAGGAGGGCATCACCTTTGACCCCGGCGCCGACCAGTCCCTCGCCGCGGGCGGCGCCCTCGCGCTGTCCATCGGCGGCCTCGACGACGCCACGGCCTACCGCGTCACCCTCGTGATCGCCGCGAACCTCACCACGAGCGGCGACGGCACGGGCACCTTCATCGACGGGGACGCCAACGGCGCCGCCGACGCCGGCGCGTCGGAGGGCGTGGCCCTCATCGACAGCGTGAACGGCACGGCGATCACCGCCACCAAGACCTACCCGAGCGGCGAGGACGACCCGGCGAACCCCTCCGGCATCTTCCCCTCTGGCGGCGCGATCACCCTGAACATCACCGGCGTCGCCGCGGGCACGGTCTACCCCGTCGTCTACGTCAACGGCGGCTCCTCGACGTTCTTGGAGATCAGCAGCGGCGTGCCCAGCGAGGTCTACGCCGTCGGCCCGGCGATCACGGTCAACTGATTCGCCTCGGGATCGTGTGAGATGCCGCCGTCGTCTGGGGCTTGGGCCCTGGGCGGCGGCGCGCTCGTTTGGATTGGGTGTATACTCCGAAGCCAACCTCTGGCGGAGAACCCCACCGATGCTCCCGCTCTTGAGCCTCCTCGCATGCGTCGGCGACCCGCCCGCCGGGCTTCAGGCCGACGCCCGCGTCGTCACTGATTCGAGCGGCCTGCGCCACATCCAGGCCGCCACGGAGCGGGATCTGTTCTACCTCCAGGGCTACGTCACCGCCCGGGACCGCCTCTGGCAGATGGAGCTCCTGCGCCGCCGGGCCTGGGGTCGCCGGGCCGAGCTGCTCGGCGAGGCGTACTACGCGAGCGATCTCCAGAGCCGGGCCTTGGGCTTTGGGCGCTGGGGCGAGCTGACCGCTGAAGCCATCGTCGCGGATCCGCCGATTCACCGGATGCTCTCGGCCTACGCCGACGGCGTGAACCAGCTCATCGCCGACATGGCCGCCGGGGCCCAGCCCGAGCCCCCCCAGCTCGGCCTCCTCGACGGCCCCGTCGAGCCCTGGCGCATCGAGGACACCCTCGCCATCGAGAAGCTGCTCACCGCGGGGCTCTCCATGCGCCCCGACCAAGACATCATCCTGGGCCTCGCCCGCACCCTGCTCGGTCGGGACCTGTTCACCGACCTCTACCAGTTCGCGCCGTTTGATCGGGCCTACACCGCGCCCGACTTCTGGCCCGCCGGGGCCTCGGGCCCGCCCACGACGACCCACGACGGCGCCGCCCGGGTGGACGCGCTCCTGGCCCCTCTGAGCCCAAAGCAGCTCCAAGACGGAATCCAGGCCGCCCGCGCGCTGAACATGACGATGGGCGGCAGCAACAACATGGCCGTCGCCGCCCAGGCGAGCGAGACGGGGAACGCGCTGCTGGCGTCGGACAGCCACCAAGGAGTCGGCCACCCCTCGGTCTACTACTACATTCACCTCAGCACCAAGGCCGTCGGCGGCGACATCGACGCCTTCGGGGCCACCTTCCCCGGCGTGCCGATGGTGCTCTTTGGGCACAACGGCCAGGTGGCCTGGGCCCCCACCACGAGCCTCTACGACGTCGCCGACGCCTACCTGGAGATCCTCGACGGCGACACGGTCTCGTTCTTGGGCGAGGACGTGCCGCTGATCGAGCGGGAGGAGGTGATCCGGGTGCGCCTCGCCGACGGCTCGGTCGAGGATCGGACCGTGACTGTGCAAGAGGTGCCCCACCACGGCCCGCTCTTGCCCGCGGAGTCTCTGGGCCTGCCGTTGCCTCTGAACATCTCGATCCGCTGGACGGGCTTCCAGGCGCGGTCGGTGGCGCGGGCGTTTTATGAGCTGGAGGAGGCCCAGAGCTTCGAGGCCTTTCGTGGGGCGCTGGACCACTACTTCACCGGGGGCATGCACTGGCTCTACGCGGATGTGTCCGGGGCCATCGGCTACGCCTCGTTCACGTCGATCCCGGTGCGGGAGGTGCTCGACCCGGACGCCCCGCCGATCACGCTCTTGCCCGGCGACGGCGGCTACGAGTGGCTGCCCGCCGAGGGCGGCCCCGACCCCTTCTTGACCCTCACCCGCGACGAGGTGCCCTGGACCCAGCACGCCCCCGATGGCTTTCTGGCCTCGGCGAACAACGACCCGGTCGGGCAGACCGACGACAACGACCCGTTCAACGATCCGGCCTACCTCTCGGCGATCTTTGACCTGGGCACCCGGGTTCACACCCCCGCCCGGCAGCTCAGCGCGCTCATCGAGGGCGGCGGCGTGAGCCTGGAGGAGCTCGGCCTGGTGCAGCTCAACACCGAGTCCCGCCCCGCCGAGCGGCTCTTGCCCTATCTGTCCCAAGCGGCCGCCCGCCGACCGGACCTCGTCGATGCCGAGATGGCCGAGGCCCTGGCGCTTCTGGAGGCCTGGGACTTCACCTGCGGCGTAGACGCCGTCGAGCCCAGCCTGTTCCACGCCTGGCTCGCCGTGCTCATCCGCGACATGCTCGGCGATGAGGGCGGCGGCCTCGTCGGCGACCTGCTCCTCGCCGAGCTCGACGCCCGCCTCGTCATCGTCGCCCTCAAGATGGTCACCCACTTCTTGGAGGTCACCGAGGCCGATCTTGATCAGATACAATCTGGGGAGCTGCCCTTCCCCTCCGCCACCGGCGACGACTACTTTGACGACCGCCGCACAGACACCGTCGAGACCCGGGACGAGCTGCTGCTCCAGAGCTTACGCCGCGCCTTGGACGAGCTGGCGCCGATCATGGCCGACGCGGGCGCTGATCCCGACGACCTGAGCACCTGGCGCTGGGGCCTATGGCACACGATGCAGCTCGTGGACCCCGCCGAGGCGCTCGTGCCCGAGGCGTCCAGCGCTCGCCTGCCCAAGCCCGGCGGACTGTACACCGTCGATGTCGCCGACTACGTGCTCGCCCGCGACGGCGCCCTGAGCGCGAGCCTCGACGTCGACAACGCCCCCTCAAACCGCTTCTTGTTCGAGATGGACCCGGCGGGCGTGCGCGGCCTGATGGCCCTGCCCGGCGGGTTCAGCGAGCATCCCGGAGAACCTCACCACAACGACCTCTGGGCGGAGTACATCGCCGGGGAGTACCGCGCGGTGCCCTTCGCGGTGGAAGAGGTCGAGGCCAGCGCGGAGTCTGTGCTTAGTTGGGTTCAAGGGGCGGTCTCGCCGGGGTGAGGCGGGGATAGTCTGTGCAGAATAGGGCTTCGTACGTAGAGTGTTCTCACGGATGGGTGAGGGACACGTCTTGGTAGGATCCTTTGGGTGGATGCTTGTTTTCACTTTTTTGGGAGATTTTCTTGATTAATTGGCTGTTTTTCTGATCCTTCTGGGGTTCAGCTGTCGCCGCTGATTGTGGTTCTTGGGGTGGTGTTGTTGGTGTCGTTTGGCGCGCTCTTTTGACCGTGTTAGGTATGCACAAACAAGGAGGCCCAGCATGGCCGTTGAAAGCGAAGGCTCGTCATGGCCGCACACTGTTGATGAGGTCTATGGGGGGTGGACTCCGCCAGTCAGATGTGTTCGCCATTGCTGTGTTGTTGAACAGTCGATACCTGAGTTTAGAGGGGGCATCGAAACTATGCCATCTGTGGTACGAACTGAGCGGCACGAGGTCTTGGATACCTACACCTTCGATCCAGACGCACAGTCCGAGGGTTGAGCAAGGATCAACCATCCATCGTCCGCGCCGCGCTTCCCCGAACGACGCTCGCCCGCAACTGTACCGGCTCTCTGAATCTGTATCAGGGTCGGCCCCTCCACCACCCCACCCCCAGCTCAAGCTGCTCCCACTCCACGGTGTCGGTGTCATGCAAGAAGCCGAGCTGCGCCGCGCCGTAGGGC
>JBEAVX010000037.1:0-4944 GCA_041160755.1 Pseudomonadota bacterium | reverse complement strand
GACGGTCGGGTCGGCGAGGCCGCTGAGCTGCTCCCGAACGCGGCTCTCCAACATCCAGGTCTTGACGGGCAGCTCATCGACGTAGACCCGCTCGCCTTGATCGATGTAGACGCGCAGGGCCTTCGCTGGGGCGGCGATCTGGCTCTTGGCGCCGGGCCGCTCCAGGTCGAGCTTCATGTCTTTGGTGAAGCTCGTCGTCACCATGAAGAAGATGAGCAGCAGAAACACCACGTCGATGAGCGGCGAGATGTCCAGATCGACGCGGCCGTCTTTTTTCTCACGCAGGCGTCTCATCGGGCCTCCTCGGCGAGCCCACGAAGGATCTGCTCCAGCTCATCGAGCTGCTCCCGGCGCCGGGCGGCGCGCTGGTCCATGAGCTTGGAGGCGATGGCGCCGGGGATGGCGACGGTGAGCCCGACCTGGGTGCTCACGAGCGCCTCGGAGATGCCCCCGGCGATGCCGCCGGAGCGGCTGAACATGGTCATCGTCGCCAAGGCGTCGAAGGTGGTGATCATGCCGGTGACCGTGCCTAGGAGGCCCAAGAGCGGCGCGACGCCGACGAGGGTGGCCGAGAGCGACGCGCCTTGGCCGAGCTCGTCCCGCAGGGCGGCGAAGCGCTGGCTGAGGGTCTCCTCTAAGGCGTCGCGGCCCAACGCCAAGGAGCTGACCCCGATGCGCAGGGCGCGCTGAATCGGGCCGTCTCCAGGGATGGGCTCGCCTCGTTGGGCGCGGCCCACGAGCTGGCGCAGGGGCAGGCGCGGCGCCCCACGGGTGCGGAACCAGCGCTCTCCGAGCGTCCACCACAAGAGCCCGCCGACGATCACCAGGGGCAGCATGACGCCGCCGCCCGCGATCCAGAGGCCTCTCAACGTGTCGAGGGTGGCGTGCATGGGGCTCCGAAGGTTCCATCCCCATGTCGCCTCGTGAGGTGACGCGCGCCGCGCGTCCTGTGACGGCGGCGTGACCGCGCAGCGACTTGACGCGGCCAGAGGGGGAGCGGGTTAAGGGGGGACCCTCGGAGGCTCAGCATGGCGTCGAAGCAGGATCGGATCGCGGAGAAGGCTCGGGCGCGTAAGAAGGCTCGGGACAGGGATCGCCACCGCGTCGCGGCGTCAAAACGCCAGCACATGAGCAAGGTGCGCGACATCTCCGTCGAGGAGGCCGCCGATTGGCCCCTCGCCGAGTGTTACGTCGGCGACAAGTGGCACGAGGACGGCGCGCGGGTCCCGGCGATCTTCGTGCGTAAACACCCCTCGGGCCGGGTGATGGCGGCGTCGATGGACGTCGATCTCGCCGAGCAAGGCATCGTAGACCTTGAGCTCTGGGGCCTGCAGACGGTGAACGAGCTGAACATGAAGCTCGCCGCGCTCTCCCAAGACACCCCGCTCCTCGTCGTGCCCGCCGAGCTCGTCGTGCGCATCGCCCGAGTGGCGTACGCGCATGGTGTCAAAGAGGAGTACGACCAGCCCGAGGACTGGGCCAAGGTCGAGCAGCTCTTTGGGGACGTCACCCCTGGCGCGGGCACCCCGGATGTGCGCGCGGGCCGTGGCGGCGACGAGGTTGGCGCGCCCGCCACCTCCACGAGCGCCGAGCCCGAGGGCCTGTGGGGCAAGCTCAAGGCTCGGCTCGGGTTCTAAACGCCGCCCGGGTCAGTCGGCGTAGATCGTGGTGTCGCCGCCGGAGGTGAACACCTCGACCCGGATCGTCGCCGCGCCGCGCTGGGCGACGTAGGCCGCGCCCGAGGCGTAGGCCACGTCAAAGCCGAGATCCTGGACGTTCATGGCGTACTCGGGGTCGCCGACGATGGTGAGGTCGTAGTCGAGGCCGTAGGGCAGGGTGAGCACGTTGTCACCGGACCAGGTCTCGATGCGGATGCGCGCGCTCTCGTAGGGCCAGATGGCGATGACGTTGTCGCCGGACTCGGCGTAGGCGTCGATCTCGCCGATGAGGCCCTCGCCACGAACGCTCGACGCGGTGACGAGCTGCGAGCCCTCCAGGTACTCCAAGTGGGCGTGGCCGCTGTCGATGGCGACGTCGAGGCTCAAGAACTCTGGCGAGCGCACGTCGAAGTCCACCCCGGCGCGGTTCTCTGTGGAGCGGCTGGTGAGGCTGACCACCTCGCCGTCCGCCGTGGCGGTGTAGGAGTTGCCGCTGAGGCGATCCTGGGCCTTGTCCGTGGCGATGGCCGTGCCCCAGCTCACGACCTTGACCTCAAGCCCGGAGCCGACGGCGCCTCCGACGACGGTGAGGTCGGAGTGGTCAAGCTGGGCGAAGAGCGCCGCGTAGTCGCCCTCAAACACGAGGTTCTCGGTCACCTCGTTCGTCTCGCAGGCCAAAAAGACGAAGGGAAGGGGGAGGAGGGCGGCGAGGCGGCGGAAGTGGGTCATGGTCGCTCCAGGTTCGGGCCCGCGACGAGGCGCCGGCGCTCGGCATTCACCGACAGCTTACAGGGGCGCTCTGCTTGCCGCGTTCTCTCGCACAAGACAAGGAGAAGGGTCGGATTCACCTGGAGCGCGCAGATGTCGTTGAACCTCGCCCGGCTCGGCCCCTTCGTGCTGGAGGAGGTCATCGGCTCAGGCGGCATGGGGGAGGTGTGGCGCGGGATGCACCAGGCCCGGGCGATGCCCGTGGCGGTGAAGATCCTTCGCGGAGAGATCGCGCGTAAACCTGCGTATCGTCGCGCGTTCTCAAGCGAGGTGCGCGCCGTGGCCCGGCTCCAGCACCCACACATCGTCACGGTGTTTGATCACGGCGAGGTCAGCGAGGCCGAGGCTGAGGGGCTCGCGAGCCGCGGCGTCGGCGCGGGATCGCCGTGGTTGGCGATGGAGCTGTGCGGCGGTGAGCCCCTGATGCGGTTTCGTGGGCGCCTGAGCTGGGAGGAGCTCTACGGGATGCTCCTCGCGCTCTTGGACGCCTTGGCCCACGCCCACGCCCGGGGGCTGGTCCACCGGGATCTCAAGCCGGGGAACGCGCTGTATGGCGGCGAGGCGCTCAAGCTCTTGGACTTTGGCCTCGCGGTGATCCCCGACGAGGAGCGCCCCGGCGGCCCCAAGGCCGTGTTCGGCACCGCGCCGTACATGGCGCCGGAGCAGTTCTGGGGCGACCCGCAGCTCTGCGGCCCGTACACAGACCTCTACGCCTTGGGCGCCTTGGCCTGGACCTTGGCCTGCGGCGAGCCCCCCTTCGGCCTCAAGTCCGACTTCCAGACCTTACGCGAGGCCCACCTGCACGGCGCCTTGCCCAGCTTTGAGCCCCGGGTGCTCCTGCCCGACGGCTTTGAGCCTTGGGTGCGGCGTCTCTTGGAGAAGGAGCCCCAACGCCGGTTTCAGCGCGCCGCCGACGCCGCCTGGGCCCTGCGGGGCCTCGCGCCCACCCGCGCCCGGGTGAGCCCCATCGAGGGCGGCTTGGACCTGCCGACCTTGAGCTGGTCGGAGACGCCGACCACCCCCGCCGAGGCGAAGGGCGCTGAGGACGACGAGCCGCTCACGCTCTCGGCGGAGGCGCTGACCGAGCTCGACCGCCCGCCGACGCCTTTGGACTGGCGCCGCCCTGAGGTGACCGCGCGGAGGGGCCTCGCGGCGTCGGGCCTCGGCTTGTTTGGCCTGCGGGAGATCCCGCTCGTGGACCGGGAGTGGGAGCGGGATCAGCTCTGGCGGGCGCTCTTGCGGGCGGAGTCGGGTGCGCCGACCGTGGCGTTGTTGCAGGGCCCCGCGGGCAACGGCAAGAGCCGCCTCGCGCGCTGGCTCTGTGAGCGGGCCCATGAGCTCGGCGCGGCGGAGGTCGTGAGCGCCACACACAGCCCCCAAGGTGGGCCCACCGACGGCGTGATCTACGGCCTCGGACGCCACCTTCGCTGCATCGAGCACCCCCGAAGCCTCGTGATCCGCCGGGTGCGTGACGCGCTGCGCCGCCAGAACAACGAGAGCGAGCGCCAGGCCCAGGCCCTCTCCGAGCTGATCCGCCCGGCGACCCAAGAGGAGCTGAGCGCCGGGCTCGTCGCCGTGCGGCTGGGCTCCCGAAAGGAGCGGTTTGATCTGCTCGCCGGGTTCTTCGCGGGCTTGGCCCGAAAACGCCCGGTGATCCTACGTTTGGAGGACGTGCAGTGGGGTCACGCCAGCCTCGCCTTCGCCCTGAGCCTCATCGAGACCCAGCCCGAGGCGCCGATCCTCGTGCTGATGACCGCGCGAGAGGTGCCGCCGGAGTCCCCGGAGGGCCGCCTGATGGCCCAGCTCTTGGGCACGCCCGGCGCCGCCCGGGTGCCCTTGGGGCCCCTCGCGCCGGGCTACCGCGCCGAGCTCGTGCAGCAGCTCCTTGATCTCGACGGTGAGCTGGCCCGGCAGGTGGACCAGCGCAGCGCCGGGAACCCGCTGTTTGTGGTGCAGCTCGTCGGGGATTGGGTGCAGCGTGGGCTCTTGGAGCCTGGACCGAGCGGCTTTCGCCTGCGCCCCGAGGCCCAGGCGAGCCTGCCCGATGACCTCCACGGCCTGTGGAGCGCCCGCGTCGAGGGCCTGCTCGGCCAGCTCGACCCCAAGGAGGAGCGCGCCTTGGAGCTGGCCGCCACCTTGGGCGTCACGATCACCCCCGAGGAGTGGCGCGACGCCTGCCACATCGGCGGCGCCTGGGCCTCCCATCGCCTCGTGGACGCGCTCCTGGGCGCGGGCCTCGCCGAGCCCGACCCCGACGGCCCCGAGAGCGGGTGGAGCTTTGTGCATGTGTGGCTCCGCGAGAGCCTCTTGCGCCGTGCTGAAGAGGCCGGTCGTCTGGGGGAGCACCACCGGGCCTGCGCGGCGATGCTCTCGTCGCGGCCACGGCGGGGCGCGGCCTTGGAGCTGCGTCTCGGGCGCCACCTCGCCGCCGTCGGCGACCACGAGGCCTGCCTCGCGCCCTTGGCCCGGGGCGCCTGGGGATGTGTCATCGACAGCGAGTACCTGGAGGCCGAGAACG
>JBEAVX010000892.1:0-6543 GCA_041160755.1 Pseudomonadota bacterium | reverse complement strand
GGGTGAGGTCGAGCATGGGTGGATCGTACACGGATGCGGGGGAGGCGGGCAATCCCTGCGGACGCGCCAACGCGAGCCGCCCGTGACCGCGGCGGAGCCGCTGGGCGCCACCGGGCGCCGTGGGCGGCAGCGAGGGTGGGTGGCGCCCTGCAGTGGCCGCGTCGCGCCGTGCTTCGGCCAGCGCCGATGCGTCAGTGTCCGAGCAGGAGACCGAGGATCGCTCGCAACGCCCACAAGCCGCCGACGGAGGCCGCGGTGCCGCCGATGACGGCTCCCGCGCCCGTCATCCAGGGGGGAGTCTGGAAGCAGGCGAGCGAGCCAGTCTTCCCGCGGCGGCGGCCGGTCCTCGACCCGCCCGCCCGACAGGCAGCGCTCGCCGATAGCCCCGATCGCTGCCGCAACGGGGCCGTTGAGGCGACCCTCGACACGCTCCGCCTTCGGGTCACGCGCGAGGGGTTTGGCCCGCCCGAGCCCGTGGCGCTCGCCTTCGATCGCAAGGTGCAGGCCGAGGGCATCGGCGTGACCTCCATCTCCGTGGATGGATCCATCCAGACTGTGCGCTTCGCCGCCAGCACGCCGTCGTTTTTGCCCTCGTGACGGCTGCTCGATCAGGCCGCCGCGCGGCGGATCGAGGGCCTCGCCTTTGGGCGTTACCCCGCGCCGATGGGAACTCGGGTGCGGAGCGGGAGCCAAGCGTGACGCTCACCGCGCGCGGCAGCCCCGGACCGTCCGCGCGGACCGCTTCGCTGTGCCCGAGTCTGCCTGGCCCGATCAGGGTGCGCTCCTGCTCGTCCGCGAAGGACTCGGCGTCGTCCCGCTCGTGGTGGCGCTCTCCCGCGATGGGGGCGTGGAAGAGCAGATTCTCGCGCTGGACTGAGCGGCGGAGGGTCCCTCGGGGGGCCCCCGCGTGGCGTCGTCAGGCAAGACCAGCGGATGTTCCTCGCTTTGCGACCGGGGTTGGGGGAAATTAGAGTACGTGCCCGAAGAAGTCGAGTGGAGTCGACGATATGGGATTGAGGCGGTTGTACCCCGGTGCTGCTCTTCGGGAGGAGCGTGCTCAGGGGGGACGGCAGGCTCAGGCAAGCGGCGATCTCGACGGTGTCCAAGGAGAGGCGCTCAGCTCCATCCCTCAGGACAGCGCGCGCAGGCCTCCCAGCGAGGATTCACCACCAGCTCCCCGCGCGGAGGTCCCCGACTCGGATGCCGACCAACCCAAACGAAGATGGGGCCGTGAGGCGCTCCCGTACCGCCTCTGAGACCGCGGCTGTCGCGTCTGTCGTAGCAGCGGTGCTCGCCTTCGTCCTCGTCTGCGCGGTGGGACCGGTGAGCTTGCTGCTCGCCCTCCTTGGGCTCGTCAGCGGCGTGTTCGGCGCGCGTCACTCCGATGGCCGATCCAGGCGCGTGGCGATGGTCGGGCTCGCGCTCAACGTGTTCGCGTTGGGCCTCTTCGGAATGGCCGCGGCATTCGGCGCCGCCATTCATTCGCTCTTCCTCGGAGAGGGCTTCTGAGTCAGCGCCTATCGGAACCCCGAAGCGCGGCAGACCGCGACTCGGGAGCCAGCGCTCTCCGAGGGGCTGTCCAGCGGGGTCGGGCTCGCAGCGCCCGCGCCTTGCCTTCGAATCGCCGCCGCCCCCTCTCTGGAGCGGTCGGGCGGGTCGAACGATTCACGACCGCCATTCCGCTCTCTCAGTCACCAGTCTCCTGCCTCTAGCCCGTCTAATCACTCTCCAGGGTCACGATTAGGTTCACCCATGCTCAGGAGGCAACCATGAACCCACGACTGCTCCCGCTTCTCGCCCTCTCCACCGTCGCCTGCACCGGCGAGACCGACCCCGCCGAGGTCCAAGTCTTCTCCGCGTGTGAAGGCCGCGAGTTCACCGTCACCGAGCCCAACGAGGGCTTGCCGTGGACACCCAACGCCGTCACCCTGGTCTCCGAGCAACTCGCCGACGGCGTCTTCGCGGTCTACGACAGCAACGCCGCGACGCACGAGCCCGCCGGCCTGCCGCTCGGAACCTCGGGTGGCTTCGTGATCGGCGACGACGGCGTGCTGCTGGTCGAGACGATGATCAACCGCCAGCTCCTCTGCCAGGTCTACGAGCTGGTGCGCGCGCAGACCGACAAGCCGGTGCTCTACGCGATCAACACGAGCTACCACGGCGACCACAGCTACGGGAACACCTTCCTCCCCGAATCGGTGCAGGTGGTGCAGCACGAGCGCACCGCCGCCTTCGTCGCCACCCACTTCGCCGAGGACGTCGCGTTCATGGAGAGCAACTTCGGCGCCGACCAGGGCATCGACGAGGCCGAGCTGATCACGCCCGACATCGAGGTGGACGACCTAGGCTGGTCGATCGACCTCGGCGGCGTGACCGTCGAGGCGCAGTACCGCGGCTTCGCGCAGACCGACGGCGACCTGTTCGTCGCCGTGCCCGAGGCCGGTGTGCTCTGGGCCGGCAACCCGCTCATCGCCGCCGAGCCCGCGATCCCCTGGCTGCTCGACGGGCACGCCCACGACGTCAGCGAGACCCTGGCGGCGGTGCTGGCCTCGCTTCCGGCCAGCACGATCGTCGTGCCCGGACACGGCCGCCCGGCGACGCCCAGCACGTTCGCGTTCTCGGTGGACTACCTCAACGTGATGATCGCCGAGGTCCAGACAAACGTAGACGCGGGCGCTACTCTGGAGGCGACGCAGGCGGCGGTGCTCATGGAGGACTACCAGGGCTACGCGCTGTGGGACTGGTTGCACACCTGGGTCAACGTCCCGGCGGCCTACGCCGAGCTCAGCGAGTGAGGGGGTCGGGTGAGTCGGCTGCTTGAGATCGAGGTCTTCGTGAACGTCGCGGAGCGAGGCAGCTTCGCGGCGGCGGCCGCGGCGCTCGGGCTGTCCAGCTCGTATGCCAGCAAGCTGGTCTCGCGCCTGGAGCAGCGCCTCGGCGTGCGGCTGCTCCACCGCACGACGCGCCGGCACACCCTCACCACCCAAGGAGAGCGGTACCTCGCCGACTGTCAGGAGGCGCTGGGCCTGCTTGACCGCTCCGACGCGCGTGTGCTGGAGGCCGCCGAGGTGGTGCGCGGCGAGCTGCGGGTGACCGCGGCGACCGGCCTCGGGCTCGGCCTGCTCGCCGAGGTGTTCAACCGGTTCGCGCTGGCCCACCCCGAGGTCCGGCTGAGCGTCGCCTACCTCGACCGCTTCGTGGATCTGATCGGCGAGCGCTTCGATCTCGCGGTGCGCGTCGGCGAGCTGCCCGACAGCGGCCTGCACGCCCGTCGCCTGGGCGCCTACCCCCGCCGCCTGGTCGCGAGCCCGGCGCTGACGACCTCGCTGGGCCCTCTCCTCCACCCCGACGCGCTGCGCGGCGCGCCCGCGGTGGTCTACTCCGGCGACGCCCGGCCCTCGGAGTGGACGCTGCGATCGGGCGAGCAGACCACGACGGTGCCCGTGGAGCGCCGCGCGGAGTCCAACAGCGGCCGGGCGGTGGCGCTCGCGGCGGCGGCCGGGCTGGGCGTCGCGTTCCTGCCGAGCTTTCACACCTGCGACCTGGAGCGCTCGGGGCGCCTGGTGCGGCTTTTGCCGGACTGGGGGGCGAGCGTGCCGGTGCACGTGGTCTTCCCGACCGCGCGGCAGCTGCCGCTGCGGGTGCGGCTGTTGATCGATCATGTGGTGGCGGAGATGGCGGAGGTGGCGGGGTCGTAGGCGCGGCGGGCCGCCGCGCGTCGTCGTCCGGCGTTGACGACGGCGAGGGCTCATCGAGCCCGACTCCAAGGCCTCGCCGCGCCTCCACCAGCGCTTCGAGTGGGCCGCCACGGGCGACGACTCGTTGAGGGTGCTCTTCAAGAAGCTCCGTGGTCTCCAACTGATCCTGGGCGGGTGGACGGCTGACGGTGGAGTCGCGGAGACCCTAGGTCTACTTTGCCGAACTCCAGGCCCCCGGAGCCGAAGAATCCCCCTCCGAAGTTGACCTCGAAGGAGGGCCGTCCAATAGGGTCGGGGTGACCGAACGGATCTCGAACTTTTTGGCTCGACCCGAAGGGCTGGGACACCGAGCAGATGCTGAGCTTTGAGGAGCAGTTCAGCCCGAAGCCAGTGGCTCCGCGAGCGCCAGCGCAGCCGGGCCTGGGGCGGGCTTCCAGAGGCGGCCGATTGTCCGAACGGTCAGCACCCACTGCCGCGTCGCGACATGGAAGATGATCGACAGCCTGAACCGGGCGACCGGGCCACCGTTGGTGGCGTGACGCTCACGACGCCCGGACGGCGCATGCGCGGGACCGGAGCGCGGAGGTGCACCCGGAGTGGGAAAAACGGCGTAGATCGAGCCCGATCGAGGGGGTGGAGCGCCCGGTTCCGGCGTTGAGGACCGCCGGGAGATCGGGTAGGATCGGCGGCTTGGAGGCTTTGTCTGCCCAGTCCCCTCCGCTGGGGCGGACTGTGCTCGGCCGGGATGCCGACCCCGTCGAGACGCGCATCCACGACGGCACGAACCTGCGAGCATCGGGATATCCTACGGGGTGCGGCTTGCACGGAGGCTCCTCAAGGTGACGATGACACCCCGACGTGTCGGCGCCGCAGGCGGCGTGGCCGCGCTAGCGACTCTCTATCTGATGAACGCGTCGTGGCTCGCTCCCGAGCCTGCCGGGCCGACGCGTTGGCTCGCGCACCGGGGCGTGCACCAGACGTTCTCGCTTGAGGGCGTCGACAACGACACCTGCACCGCGTCGCGAATCCGGCCGCCCACCCACGGCCTGATCGAGAACACGATCCCGTCCATGCGAGCGGCCTTCGAGGCCGGTGCGTCGGTCGTCGAGCTCGATGTTCACGTCTCAAACGACCGCCAACTGGTGGTGTTTCACGACCACACGCTCGACTGTCGTACCGACGGACACGGAACGATCGAAGACCACGACCTCGCCGAGCTGCGGCCGCTGGACCTCGGCTACGGCTACACCGCCGACGGCGGCACGACGTGGCCGCTGCGCGGGACGGGCGTGGGCCTGCTCGTGACGCTTCCAGAGGTGCTCGCAGCGTTCCCGACGGAGTCGTTCCTCATCCACTTCAAGTCGAACACGCCGGGCGACGGCGACCTCCTCGCCGACCTCCTCGCCGCGACACCCGACACCGAGCGAGATCGATTCATCGTGTATGGGGGGCAACGACCTGTAGAGGCGGCCACGACGCGCCTTCCCTGGCTCGCCTCGCTCGACAAATCCGCCACGAAGGGCTGTCTGGGCGCATACCTCGCGTACGGTTGGCTCGGCGTCACGCCGAGCGCGTGCGACGATCGATGGCTCGCCCTGCCGATCAGCCACGCCCGCTGGATGTGGGGCTGGCCAAACCGCTTCCAGGCGCGGATGGACGCGGCCGGCGCGACCGTGCTCCTCCTCGGGCCCTACGATGGCGGCCCCGCCGCTGGTGTAGACGACGAGGCCACACGCAGCCTCGTTCCGCCCGACTTCGGCGGCTACGTCTGGACCAACCGGATCGAGACGGTCGGGGAGACGTCGACACGATGAACGTCCGGGGCTTCGAGACGAGCTGCGCTGAGACCGCCGCGAGCGTGGTCGGCTCCGATGGCGTTCGGTCCGACGTGATCCCCACGCAGACGATCCGTCGTTCGGCGGCGTCGTCCCCGAGCTGGCGTCGCGCGCGCACACGGGCCAGCTCGGCGCGCCGGAGCAGCTCCAACGTGTTGATGGCGACGTGCGGCGCGGCCTCGTTCGGCGGTCTCCCTACCCGATCCTCTGCCTCGCGGCCCCCGAGTCCGTCGTGATCATCGCGGTCTTGATCGCTGGCGAACAGGCCATCACGCTGAATCCCGGCCCCCCAACGGTGGCGATCAGCGCAGCGCGAGACTACAATCCACGAATGGAACCCTCCTTCGACCGCATGACCACCGCAGAGCGCATCCTCTACGTTCAGGACCTGTGGGACCGCATCGCGGCCGAGCCCGAGGGCGTCCCGCTGAGCGAGGCACAGCGACTGGAGCTTCGTCGCCGCGTTGAGGAGCACCGAGCCGACCCCGGATCAGCGGTCCCGTGGGACCAGGTGCTCGCCCGCGCGCGGGCGCGGTGAGCCTCCCGGTTGTCTTCCGCCCACAGGCCGAGGCGGAGTTTGAAGAAGCGCAGGGCTGGTACGAGGAGCGCACCCGCGGGTTGGGGCAGGAGTTCGTGACCTGCGTTCAGGCGACGATCGAGGTCGTCCGTCGCAACCCCGAACAGTTCCCGCGCGTGGACGGCGAGGTGAGACGGGCGCTCGTGCGCCGGTTCCCCTATGCGGTTCTTTACCTAGCAGATCCCGAGTTTGTCGCGATCATCGCGGTGTTCCACACGTCGCGCGACCCCGCAGGCTGGCAGGAGCGAGCTCGATGAGGGCGATGGCTGAAAATTGAAGAAGGCCCGTCAAAGTTCATCCCTTCGACGGGCCTCTCGCTGGATGGTCGGCTCACCTGGATGAACTTCGAAATTTTGCGGCGGATCCGAGGGCGTGGGGCGAGCGGGAGATTGGCGTGTTGGAGGGGATTCTGGGGGCGGAGTAGCGTCCAGAC
>JBEAVX010000855.1:0-9130 GCA_041160755.1 Pseudomonadota bacterium | reverse complement strand
GCCTTGGCGTTGGCCGCGATGGATCGCGCCGAGGCCGTAGACGCCGCCGACGCCGCCATCGAGCTGGCCTTGGCCAGCCGTCAGGGCCGGATCATGCAGCGGGTCGCCCGGCTCTGCGGCGAGGTCGCCCTGGTGCGGCGCGACGTCGCCCAGGCCGCCGAGGCGTTTGAGCGCGCTCTGCAGATGGTCGAGGGCCTGCCCTTCGACGCCGCCGAGACCGTCGCGGTGTACGCCGGTCGCCTCGCCGCCGGTCGCGCCTCGCCAGGCGAGCTGGAGGCGGCGTTGGAGCTGCTGCCCACGGCGCTCCAAGACGGCGAGACGACCTGGCAGCTCAAGCGCCTCATTGACGCCTGGTTCTTCCAGCCGACGACGCGCTGCTCTCAGGAGGCCTGGGACGCCCTGCTCATCGCGGCCCGGGCGCGGGTGGACCTGCCGCCGGAGCGCCTCGCGGCGCTCATCCACCTGCGGGGCTGAGGCCCAAAAAAGAAGGGGAGGTGGCGAACCACCTCCCCAAGCACGACCGAGCCCGAAGGCCCGCGTCACTCAGCTCACTTGGTGAGCTGCGCTTCGCCCGTGTAGTAGTTGGTGTAGTAGTAGGTGACGTAGCCCGTGTAGTAGCCGCTGTAGGCGTAGTCGATGAAGCTGCCGGAGCTGTACTTCAGCGTGTCGGTGCTGGCGTCGAACTCGGCGTCACCGAAGGCGAACCAGTAGACGGTGCCGTAGTAGTCGTAGGCGAAGGTGATCGCCGGGTAGCCGTAGTAGTCCTCGACGTAGCCGTAGGAGTAGGCGAGGTCACCAGCGAGGCCGGTGCAGCTGTCGGACGCGACGCTGTTCGCCGAGTCGTAGGTCAGGGTGACGTCGAAGGCGAAGAGGCAGTCGGGGCAGTCCGTGGTGGAGGGCGTGCCCGTCGTGTTCCAGATCATCTGGCACTCGCGGTTGCCCGGGGTGAGAGAGAAGTCGTAGGTGAAGGTCTCGACGCCGCTCCAGCTGGTGTAGGTCACGTCCGCGTCGGAGTCGGAGTCGGTGTCCGAGTCGGCGTCGGAGTCGGCGTCGGCGTCGCCCTCGGCGGTGTCATCGCCCACGGGGGCGGTGTCGTCGGTGGCCTCTTTGTCACCGGCGCAGGCGAAGAGGGCGGAGGTTCCGAGCAGAGCGAAGATCAGGCGAAGGTTCATGGCGTCTCCATTCATGGTGTCACGCCATTGTCGCCGTTTTGAGCGGACCATGCAAGCCAGTTGTCGTCTTCTCAAGGAGTTGGGGCGGGCCGAGACATCAAGAGCGCGGCCTCGCCGTCACGATAGTAGGCCTCTCGGCGGCCCGTGATCTCGAAGCCCGCGCGCTCGTAGAGGGTGATGGCGGGCACGTTGGAGGCGCGCACCTCCAGGAGCGCCTCGCCGCCGCCGCAGGCCGCGCACAGCGCCTCCAAGAGCGCCCGGCCCAGGCCACGGCGGCGGTGGGCCGCGCCGACGGCGACGCGGAGGATCTGGGTCTCCCCGGCGACCTCCCAGCCCAAGGCGTAGCCGAGCACGTCCCCGGCGTCGTCCTCGGCGAGCACCAGCCGGGCCAAAGACGACTGGGCCTCCTCCGCGATCTCCCGCGCGGTCCAGGCGCCGGTCATGGCGCTCGCCTCTAAGGCCGCGAGGCGGGGCACGTCGTCGAGGGTCGCCGGGCGCAGGCGGAAGAGGGGGCCGTCAGGCGCGCTCACAGAGACTCCGGGCCCTTGGGCGGCGGAGGCGCGTCGGGGAGCCCGACCACCCGCACCGGCACGGCGGCGCGGCGTGGGGTCATCCAGGCCTCGTAGCGGGCGGTCCAGGCCGCGGGGTTCTCCAGAAGCTCCACGGCGCCCAAGGCGCGCAGGGCGTACCGCTCGGCGACCATCCGCCCGTAGATCTGCTCCCGCAGCCCGGCCTCGTCGTCGACCCAACGCAGCACGAAGGCCGTGTAGCCTTGCTCATCGGGGAAGGTGGCGCGCAGCGCCGCGAGGCGCGCGTCGACCTCGGCGGCGCTGGGCTGGAACGTGGCGACGTCCCCGGCGAGCAGGCGCAAGATGCGGGCGTCCTCCAAGCGACGCATCGGGTCGCCGTCGGGATCTTCGAAGGGGGGGAGGGGGCTCACGTCCCGGGCGGAGAGCTCTATCTCAAAGCCGAGGTCGGTCTCGGTGATCGCCCGGTCGCCGACGACCTCAATCACCCGGTCTACGACTTCAGCCCCGGCGGGGCCCGGCGCGGCGAGGAGGAGCGAGAGGCCGAGGCTTGCCTGAGCGGCGCCTTGCATTAAAGTGCGCCAAGCTCTCTCCCCGGCGTGGCAAGTCGACGTCTCGCCGACGCGGAGAGGCTCGGACCCGGCGACGGCATGATTGAGGTTGAGCATCTCACCAAACGGTATGGCGCCTTCACGGCGATCGAGGACGTGAGCTTCTCGGTCCCGAAGGGTCATGTCTTGGGCTTTATCGGGCCCAACGGCGCTGGCAAGACGACGACGATGCGTGTGCTCACCGGGTTCTTGCCCGCGACCGAGGGCCGGGCCGTCGTGGCGGGCTTCGACGTGTTCGAGGATCCCGTCGAGGTCAAACGCCGCGTGGGGTATCTCCCCGAGACCCCGCCGCTCTACCGCGAGCTGACCGTCGGCGAGTACCTGCGCTTCTGCGCCGAGCTTCGGGAGCTCCCCCGGGGCGACCGCCTGCGCCGGGTCGGCGAGGTGATGGAGCGTGTGGGCCTGCGCGGCTGGGAGCGCCGGGTTTTGGGCACGCTCTCCAAGGGCTATCGCCAGCGCGTCGGGCTCGCCCAAGCGCTGTTGCACAACCCCCCGGTGCTCATCCTCGATGAGCCCACCTCGGGCCTCGACCCGGCGCAGAACGTCGGCGTGCGGGAGCTCATCGCGGGCCTCGCCGGGGATCACACCATCATCCTCTCCACGCACATCTTGCCCGAGGTCGAGGCGCTCTGCGCCCAGGTCGTGCTGATCAACAAGGGCAAGATCGCCGCCTCTGGCACCATGGAGGCCGTGCGCGCCCAGGCCGCCCCGGCGTATTACCGGGTGAGCCTCGACGCCGCCGGGGTCGAGCCCGCCGCCGTGGCCCGCGCCGTGGGCGCCTTGGCCGAGGTAAACGTCGTGCAGCCTGAAGGGGACGCCCTGCGCGTCGAGTGCGCGCCCGGCGTAGACCCGCGCCCCGCCATCGCCGCGATGGCCGTGGGCCGAGGCTGGGGCGTCCGGGCCTTAGAGCGCACCATCCCCACCTTAGAGGAGGCGTTTCTGTCCATCGTCGGCCGGGAGGGCGCGTGACCGCCACCTTCGCGATCCTCAAGCGTGAGCTGCTCACCTACTTCGTGAGCCCCCTCGCCTACGTCTTTCTGGGCGTGTTTCTGTTCTTGGCGGGGGTGTTCTTCTACCTCGGCATCGCGCTCACCGGCGAGGCGAGCCTGCGGGTGATGATGGGCAACGTCTCGATCTCGCTGATGTTTGTGCTGCCGATGCTCACGATGCGGCACTTCGCCGAGGAGCAGAAGACGGGCACCTTCGAGATGCTGATGACCTCGCCGGTCTCGCCGGTCTCGATCCTCGTGGGCAAGTGGCTGGCGTCGTTGACCTTGTGCCTGTTGATGCTCCTGGGCACGGGGCTCTTCGTGGCCATCTTGGTGTACTACGGCGACCCGGACTGGGGGGTCATCGCCACGTCGTACCTCGGGCTGTTCTTGACCTGCGGCGTGTTCTGCGCCGGGGGCCTGTTCGCGTCGTCTTTGACCGATGATCAGGTCGCGGCGGGCATGGGCGGCATCGTGCTGTTGATGCCGTTGTGGCTCGTGGGCAGCGCGTCGAGCCTCGTCGGCGAGGAGTGGCAGGCCCGCCTGGACCACCTCGCGCTGTTGCCGCACCTGCGCTCGTTCACCAAAGGCGTGATCGACACGGCCGACCTCGCGTACTTCGCGCTGTTGACCTTCGGGTTCCTGTTCTTGACCTTCCGCACCCTGGAGTCCCGGCGATGGCGCTGAGTCGTCAATGGCGCCGCCGCCTCGCCTATGGCGGCAACGCCACCCTCGTCACCGGGCTCGTGCTCGCGCTTCTGGGCGTGATCTACGGCGTGGCCGACCGCAACCGCGTCCGCTGGGATCTGTCCTCGGACAGCGCCAACCAGCTCCAGCCCGACACGCTCAAGAAGCTGGAGCTCCTCGCGGCCGACGGCCAAGAGGTCGAGGTGATCGCCTTCTCCTCCCAAGAGGGCAAAGCCGACACCTTCTTCCGCGACCGCGCGATGAAAGACCTCCTCGCCGAGCTGGACTACCACTCGGCCACGGTGAAGACGCGCTTCGTCGATTTTGACCGCGAGCGCCTCACCGCCGAGAGCCTCGGCGTCACGGAGTACGGCCACCTCGTCGTGCGCCGGGGCGAGCAGCGGGTGGACCTCAAGGCCCGGGAGATCTTCCGCAACCAAGGCACGGGCGCGGAGCGCTCCTTGGAGTTTTTGGGCGAGAGCGCGTTCTCCCGGGCGGCCGCACAGCTCCTCTCCAACCGCCGCAAGGTCATCTACACCCTGCGCGGCCACGGCGAGCTCGACCCCGACGAGCGCGGCCCTGGCGGCCTCTCCGAGCTCAAGTCGCTGCTGGACCAAGAGAACTACGACCTCAAGCCGCTGGACTTCTTCTTTGACCGCGAGCGCACCGGCGCCCCGACGGTGCCCCCCGACGCGGCGGCCCTGCTCATCGCCCGGCCCAAGGCCGCGCTGACCGACGCTGAAGAGGACGCGCTCATCACCTACGTCGCCAGCGGCGGCGCCGTCGGCATCTTCTGGGACCCTGGCGCGCCCCTGCCCGAGCTCGTCGAGCGCCTCGGGGTCACCAGCCCTGAAGGTGTGGTGATGGACAAGCTGCGGGTGTTCCCGTACCCCGACCGCCCCGTGCCGACCTACGGCGGGCACGCCATGGTCGAGGATCTCCGCGAGGAGCGCATCGTCACCATCGTGGCCCACGTCGCCCCGGTGCGTGTCCCCGAGGAGCTGCCCGCCTGGATCACCCCGAGCACGGTCCTGCGCACGAGCCGCGACGGCTGGATCGACCGTGGCGGCGTCTTGGACAAAGGCGCCGCGGTCTACGAGCCCGACATCGACCTCATCGGCCCCGTGGACATGGCCGTGGCCTTGGAGCTCAGCCCCGGCGAAGGGGGCCTGGTGAACGAGGGCAAGCGGGTGAGCCGGATCTTGCTCATGGGCGACGCCGACGCGCTCTCCAACATGATCATGTCCGAACGCCAGGGCAACCCGAGCTTCGCGGTGAACGCCGCGCGCTGGCTCACCTGGGACGACGCCCGCCTCGCCGTCGTCGGCAAACCCACCCGGGCGCGCCGCCTCGCCCTCACTGAAGAGGACCAAGGCCGCATCCGCTGGCTGGTGCTCGGCCTGCTCCCCGCGCTGAGCGTGCTCGCCGGCGGCGCGGTGTGGGCCAACCGCAGGGGTCAATGATGAAGGCGTTTCGTGGCACGATCCTCGCGGCGGTGGCCCTCTTGGGGGCGCTGGTGCTGGTGAAGGTGTTTGACCCGGCGCCGCCGCCGACGAACAAACGCGGCGACCTGGAGCGCCCGCTGTTCACCTTCGAGAAGCAGGACCTCGTGCGCATCGTCGTCGAGCGCCCCGACGGCGTCACCGTGGCCTTGAAGGAGACCCCGTCGGGCTGGATCATCGAAGACACCGGGTTCACGGCCTCCCGCACGATGGTGAACCGCGTGAAGCACCAGCTCCACGACCTCACCGCCCGTGCGATGGTCGTCGAGGGCACCGACGATCTCGCGCTCTACGGCCTCGGCAAGCAGGCGATCACCGTCACCCTCACCCTGCGGGATGGCCGGGAGATCAAGCTCCGCGCGGGCGACCCAAACCCGTCCGCGGTGAGCTACTACATCCAGCCCTTGCCCGGCGACGCGATCTACACCGTGAAGAAGGCCGCGGTGGACTACTACTCCTTGAGCTTGGAGGAGTTCCGCGAGCGGCGCTTCGCCTCGTTCGAGACCAAAGATGTCGCCAGCTTAGAGGCCGAGCTCGCGGGCGGTCGCCGCCTCAAGATCCAGCGCGCCGGGGAACAAAGCTGGGACATGCTTGAGCCCACGCCGATGGCGATCAACGCCGATGACGCGAAGTCGCTCTTGGGCCGGGTGACCATCCTCAAGGCCCAACGTTTTGTGGAGGATCTCCCCGAGACCGGCGGCGACCTCGCCAAATACGGCCTCGACGCGCCCCGGGCCCGCATCACGCTGACCTTCGGCGGCCGCGACCCGCTCACCCTACGCGTCGGCGCCCACGTCCCCGACTCCACGCCGGACGAGCCCCTGGCGTATATGCTCGTCGAGGGCGACCGCACGGTCTACGCCGCCCGCGAGGCGCTCTTGGAGGACTTCAACGCCGACACGGCGAGCTTCCGCCTGCGCCGCTTCTCCCGCATGGAGGGCCTGGAGGTCACCCAGATCAGCGCCACGATGCACCGCCCCGCCGACGGCCAGCCCGACGACCCGACGGGCTTGGTGACGCTCAAGTCGGTCTCCGACGTCTGGCAGTGGGGCGACGGCCAGCCCGTCTCCGGCTCCACCCCGCGCCGCCTGGCCATGCGCGCGGCGGGCCTCGACGCTGAGGAGTTCGTGAACGACAGCCCCACGAGCCTCACGCCGTATGGCCTCGACGACCCTCTGGCGACGATCACGCTCACCGACACCGGCGGGCGCACGATCACGGTGCTCGTCGGCGCCGACGGCCCCGCCCGGGAACAAGAGGGCGAGGAGCGGCCGATCCCCCGGGTGTACGTCAAGCTCGCTGAGGAGGCCCCGGTGTACCTCGTCGAGCGCTCGGTGCTGGAGGTGCTGGAGGACGCCCTTCGGGAGCAGAGCCGGAAGTCGGTGAAGGACGAAGACAAGGCCCAACGCCGCGAGGCCATCGACGTGGAGCGCGGCGTGGCGCCCCCAGAGGCCCCAGCGGGCGGCGGCGGCGGGGGCGGTGAAGGGGATTGAAATAGATTTCAGTCTCCATGTCGCCGCAGAAGGGTTAGAACCATGCGTTCGCTCCGGCCACTCGACCGAGCGAAGATCCCTCGCGTATTCCGCGGCACACTCGACATGGCAGAGCCCAAGACATGAGCGTCACCAGCGTCATCCAGTCCCCGATGGGACGTGAGTTCCTCGACCGCTACATCTTGCCATTTGAGCGCCCCGCTGAGCTTCCTGTGCTCGTCCCGCCCACGACGACGAACCCCGGGCGAATGGACGCCGCGTTTGACTATGCCCTTCGTTTTGGCCTCGCGGCCCGGAAGATGTGCGCGGCCCCCGGCCAGCTCACCGCCGAGTCCGCCGCGTACCTCGTCGGCCGCACCGACCCCATCTTGGGCCGCGACCTCACCCGGCGAATCCAGCACGCCCGCAGCCACCTCGACCTGCTCGACGATGACCTCGTGCTCTCCGAACAAGCGGCCGAGGCCTGTTTGTCGTTGGCCTGCCTCGACGGCGTCGTGCGGGGGAGCTCCATCCACGAGATCGACCCCCCTCGGGACCAGCTGGAGGTTGACGAGCTCCGTCGTCTGTATCAGGTGATCCCGTGGGAGTCCTTCGAGCCGACCGATCTCCTGCTCTTGGGCCCCACCTTCGGCCTGGGCTCGGAGATGATCGGCGGCGCTGAAGCTGATCTTTACCTCGACGGCACCATCCTCAGCGTGAAGGTCGGGCGCAAGACGGGCGTGACCCGCGACACCATGCGTCAGCTCATCTGTTACGCCGTGCTCTCCCGCCGCTACGGCGTCGACCGCGCCACGGGCATGCCCCCGGTGGAGTATGTCGGCGTGTACATCGCCCGGGCCGGGGCCTTCCGCTACTTTGAGCTGGAGTCGCTCATCGATCTGGCGAACCTCAAGGTCATCGAGCGCGGCATTCGCCTGGTGAACGACGGCGTCGACCCCGCGAGCTGGGGCACCTGAGCCATGCCCCTCGCGCGGTCCACACACCTCTCCGTCGTGGCGCTGTTGGGCGCCACGCTCGTCGGCTGTGGAGATCCCGCGCCCGCCGATCCGCCCGCGTCCAGCCGCCTCAGCCTGCTGTTCACCGGCCACGTCATCGGCGAGATCGAGCCCTGTGGGTGACCGAAGAACCCTCTGGGCGGTCTGTCCAGGCGAAACACGCTGCTCGTTGACGCCCAGGCGAAGGGCCCCGTCGTCGTCGTAGACGCCGGGTATCTGTTCTGGAAGTCCGACACGATCCCCGAGGCTGAGCGCGCCCAGCGGGCCTTGAAGGCCTCGTTGCAGGCTGAATCTTACGCGCTTTTGGGCCTCGACGGCTTCACGCCGGGCGCGGGCGATCTCGCGCTCGGCGTCGAGACCTTCACCCGCATCACCCAGCCCCTCAACGTGCTCGCGGGCAACCTCACCTGCGGTGAGACGAGCTGGCCCGGGGGCCGGGTTGTGGAGCGTGGGGGCTTAGAGGTCGGCATTGTCGGTGTGGTCGGCGCGGACGAGGCCGCCGCGGAGGCCGCCGCGGGCTGTGTGGTGAGCGACCCCGTCGCCGCCGCCAAGGCCGCCGCCGCCAGCTTAGGCGACGTAGACGTGCTCATCGCCCTGCACACCGGCGGCGCGACGCTCTCGGCGCAGCTCGCCGAGGCCGTGCCGGGGCTCGATTTTGTCCTCGACGGCAAGGTCGGCGCCAGCTTCCCCGAGCCCCGCCCCTTGGCCGGGGGGCAGGTGTTTGAGCTCGGCGCCGGGGGCCAAGGCAAGAAGCTCGGCGTGTTGAGCCTGGAGCTGACCGACGGCGCGACGGCTTGGGACGGCGAGGCCGCCACGGGTGAGCTGGATCGGCGCCTCGTGCTCGCCAAAAAACGGGTCGCCGAGGCCGAGGCCGCCTTGGGCGGCGCCGTGGATGAGGCCGCCCGGGCCCGGCTCTCCCAGCGCCTCGTGACGCTCAACAAGCAGGTGACGGACCTGGAGGCCCAGCGCGCGGCCCTGGCGCCGAAGACTGAAGGCCCCGTCAACCGCTTCTCCGTCGAGCTCGTGGAGCTGAGCGCCAAGGTGCCCGACCACGCGCCCACCCAGGCCCTCGTCGCCGCCACCTTGGCCCAGATCAGCGGCGCCGCCGCCACGCCCGCCGCCGCCCAGGCGCCCTCCCGCGCCTTCGCCGGGAG
>JBEAVX010000835.1:0-8390 GCA_041160755.1 Pseudomonadota bacterium | reverse complement strand
GTCTCCGGTCGGCGTGTTAATGCTGCCCGCGCCGCTGAGGCGATCCAGCCGACCCAGCGAAGGAGCCTGAAGATGAGCGCGCAGAAGGTCACCGCCCCAACCCCAGCCCCGGGCGAGAAGCTCAAGGGCCCCGCCTCGTACTTCCCCAGCATCGAGAAGACGTATGGCCGCCCCGTTCAAGACTGGCTGGACCTCATCGTCGAGCGCCTCGCCACCGAGCGCCACATGGCGGTCGTGGAGTGGCTCAAGGGGGAGCACAAGCTCGGCCACGGCCACGCGAACGCCCTCGTGGCGTATGTGCGCGCCGCCTTGGAGCCGGGCGGGGCGTGATGTGGGGGCGGAGCCGACGCCAGCGGGGCAAAAGTTGGGTGGTTCGCTTGACGTCTATATAGATGATCGACTATGTATTGAGGGCACGATCCCCCTGGAGTCCGCGTGTCGGCATCTGCGTCTCCCCCTCCGACGATCCCCGCCCGCCTCGTTGCCCGCGCCATCGACGTGATCATCGTCATCGGGCTCAACCTCGCCTTGGGCCAGGTCATCGGCTTCGGCTTCGACTGGCTGGTCCTCGGCGCGGCCATCATCCTCGGCTACTTCGCCGCCGGAGATGCCCTCTTTGGCGCGACCTTGGGCAAGCGGGTCTTGGGCCTGCGGGTGGTCACCGCCGAGGGGTTGCGGCCTAGCCCCGCCCAGGCCCTTCGGCGTGAGCTGTTTGTGGTCGTCGGCGCGGTGCCGTTCGTGGGGCCAATCTTGGCCTTCGGGATCTGGGTGTGGATGCTCGTGGCGATCCGGTCGAGCCCGCTGGGCCAAGGCCCCCACGACACCTTCGCTGGGGGCACCCGCGTGGTCCGGGGCTGACCCGTCTGTTCACGATCCCACGATGTCCCCATCCCCCGGAGGTCCATGATGAGCGACGACCCTCTGAGCCTCACCTTCGCGGCCTTGGCCGATCCCACCCGCCGCGCCATGCTCGCCCGTCTCACCCACGGGCCCGCGTCGGTCACCGAGCTCGGTGAGCCCTTCGGCCTGAGCCAGCCGACGATCTCCAGCCACCTCAAGGTGCTCCAGCGCGCCGGGCTCATCACCCGCAGCCGCGACGGCCAGCTCCGCCCCGCCCAGATCAACCCCGCGCCGCTCGCGCAGCTCGACCATTGGTTGGGCGACTACCGGCGGTTCTGGGAGCTGGGCTTGGAGCGTCTCGATCAGTACGTCACCGCCCTTCAAGCCCAGGAGCCCCACCATGAGCCAGAGTAAGCCGAACCCCAATCAGCCGCACCAGAGCGAGCTTCACCCCCAAGATCGTGTCGTCATCGTGCGGCGCACCATCCGCGCCCCGGCGGCGCTGCTGTTCACCGCGTACAGTCGCCCCGAGCACCTCGTGCGCTGGTATGGGCCGGGCAACTACCCCGTCACCCACGCCGAGGTCGATTTTCGGGTCGGCGGCCAGCTCAAGATGATCATGACCGGCCCCGACGGCAAGCTCGGTCCCCCGTTTGGCGGGACGTACCTGGAGATCGTGCCGGATGAGCGCATCGTGTACGAGAACGGCTTCTTGGCCCCCGGCTCCGACAAGATGATCGTCACGATCACCTTCACCGAGCAGGGCGACACGACGGAGGTGGTGGTGCACACCCGCTTCCTCAGCGACGAGAGCTATCACAAACACGTCGCGATGGGCTTCGTGATGGGCACGGGCATGGGCCTTGACCAGCTCGCGGTCTACGCGCCGTCGGCGCAGAAATAGGCCTCGGGCACAGCGCGCCTCGTGTATCCTCCGCCGAGGAGGTCTGAGATGTCTACCGTACAAGCGTCGCTCTGGGTGGCCCCGATGGGCTGGCCGGAGCTGGAGTCCCCCGAGGTCAGCGCCCGCGAGCCCATCGGCCTGTGCTTCTCCGGCGGCGGTTCGCGGTCCCTCGCGGCGAGCTGGGGGCAGCTCCGCGCGCTCTACGCCTTGGGCGCCCTGGACCGCGCGCGCTACATCTCCGGCGTCTCCGGGGGGAGCTGGGCCTCGGGGATCTACACCTTCCAGCGGGTGACCGACGAGGCGACGTTCTTGGGGCCGCTCTTGTCCCCGGAGTCGTTGACCCTCACCGCCCTGGCCGAGCCGCTCACCCCGCAGAGCTTGGGCTTCGCCGCCACCCGGAACGTCTGGGGGTTTTTGGCGGAGTCTACGCGGGATCCCCAGGTGCCGCCGGATCGCCTCTGGGCGGACGTGATCGGGCGTCACATGCTCGCCCCGTATGGCCTGTTTGACCACGGCGCGCCCGAGGCCGTGGCGCCGAGCGAGGCGTACGTCGAGGCCCTGCGCGCGCGCCCGGGGATGGCCGAGGTCATCGCGGGCTGGACCGTCCGGACGCCCGCCCGGGGGCCGTTCCTCGTCGTCGGCGCCTGCGTGCTGGGGCCGGAGTCGATGTTGCCCTTGGCCGTCGAGCGCCCCGCGCCGATCGACCTCACGCCGCTGTATTGTGGGGTCGCTGAGCCCGTGACCGGCGTGTTCCAGCGCCGGACGGGCCTGTTGAGCAAGCTCAAGGACGCGCTCCAAGCCGGCGACGCCGAGCCCGAGGTCGTGGCGGCGCCCCTGGGCGGCGCGGTCGTCGAGAGCGTCGTGTTCGGCGGCGGGCCCGCCCCGGCCAAAGGTGGCGTACAACCCTTGCCCGCGCCCGACGCGCCCTGGTCTCTGGCGGACCTCGTGGGGGCCTCGTCTTCAGCGTGGGCCGGGGTGTTGGAGGAGACGCCGGGCCTCGGTCGCCTGCACAAGCTCGCGCCGTCGGTGTCCCTCTGGCCGGCCTGGCGCCACGACACGCCCCCGGACACACGCTTCGCCTTGGGGGACGGCGGCATCTTGGAGAACTTTGGGCTCCTCACCGTGCTTCGTCGAGGCGTCGATCGGGCGATCGTGCTGATCAACACCGCCACCCCCCTGGCGACGGACTGGGATCCCAACACAGACGCGCCGAGCCCCGATCGAATCGACTCTTACCTCCCGGCGCTCTTTGGGCGGCCTCAGAAGAGCGTCGGCACCACCACCGTCGACAACATGGTCTTCCCGACCTCAGAGCTCGCGCCCTTGGTGACGGCGCTCCAGGCCGCGCGCAGGGCCGGGGAGCCGGTGATGGCGCTACAGACCCATCGGCTGCTCGACAACCGCTGGTGGGGTGTGGTCGGGGGCCGCGAGGTGAAGGTGCTGTGGGTGTACCTCGACCGTGTGCCCGCCTGGGAGAGTGAGCTCCAGGATCCCGAGCTGCGGGACGCCATCGAGGACGGCGACCGGCGGGTGCTGCCGACGGGGCCGCTCAAACATTTCCCGCACTACAAGACGGGCGGCGAGAACTTTGGCGGCACCATCGCCTTGACCGACACCCAGGCCCGCGCCTTGGCCGAGCTGACCTCGTGGGGGCTCCTGCGGCGGCGGTCGCTGGTGGAGGCCCTGCTCAAGGGGTAAACCAGCCCGCGGCGGCGGTCGTCTCAGGGGCGGTAGTCTCGCACCAGCCGGTCCCGATAGCCGCCGTTGTTGATGGCCTGACGGGCGAAGGTGGTCATATACGCCTCGCCCCCGGCCCGGCATTGCGCGGCCTCCTCAGGGGTGAGCTCGATGAGCACGTCGTAGTACGCGGCGGACTGATTCCACACAGAGTGGAGGTAGATCGTGTCGCCGAGCACGTAGAAGGTGGACATCCAGCCCTCGACGTCGAACAAGACCTCGGCGAGCTGGCCGCGGATCAGCATGGGGGCTCCAGGCATCAGCGGATCATCGGTCGGCGCGACTTGAGGGGCTTTTTGGAGGGGCGGGTGGCCATGATCGCGGCGATCTCCGCCTCACGGGCCAGGGCGAGCTGACGGACGAGCTCGACGGGCAGGGGCACATCCAAGGCGAAACGCGCCGTCGCTTTGCCGCTCAAATAGGGGGTGAGCGCGTCACCGACGGCGTCCCGCATGGCCTGGGTGATGGGGTAGAGCCCGACGTGATGCGCGTAGCCCGCGCAGTAGAGGGCGTAGGTGCCGTTGAGCCGAAAGCAGGGGATCTGGTAGCTGATCACCTGCTCGGCGTTGGGCAGCGCCTCGGTCAATGTGGCGCGCAGGAGCGAGAGGTGGCCTTGGGTGGTCGGGGGCTGGGCTTGAACGTAGGCGTCAACGGGGTGTGGAGTGGGCACGGGGGCTCCGGCGGGCCAAGATCGAGCGGTGAAGGGAGAGGATACGCGACTTAGCGCCGGGTGTCGAGTCCCAAGCGCCGAGTCCCACACGCCGAGCCCCAGACGCCACGTCAGAGCGGCGCCGTGTCGCGCCACGCGGCCAGCGCCGGCAGCAGGCCCTCGGCGAGCACGGGGAGCTGTGGCGCGAGGGCGAAGGCCGCGATGACCTGGAGCGAGCGGGCCGCGCCCATTCGTCGCAGGGCCTCGGGGTCGTGGGGGCGCAGGCCCCGGGCGCGGGCGGCGTCGTCATACGCGGCGAGGGCGTCGGGCGGCAGCCCGGCGAGATCCCACTCGATCGGCCCGAGGCACACGTCCTCAAAGTCGGCGAAGCGCGGGCCGGTGGTGGTCTGGATGACGTTGTATTGGGGCGCGTCGCCGTGAATGGCCTGCAGGCTCACCCCGGGGAGCGCCGCGCGCAGGGCGTCGGGGCTCGCCAAGTGTGGCGCCAGCGCCGCCCAGTCACCCGCCAGATGGGCCAGATCGGCCTCGGTCAGCGGGCCTGGGGCCTCGCGCAGGGCGGCGAGGAGCGTCGGCAGATCGAGCTGGGCGGGGCTGAGCAGGCCGAGGCCGCCGGTGGGCATCCCACGAAGGGCGGCGTGCAGGGTGGCCGTGGCCTCGACCCCAGCGTCGTTGTACGGCGCGTGATCGGCGGTGACCTCGGCGAGCTCCCAGAAGGTGACGCTGAGGCCGTCGTGCTGGGCGGGCGCGCGGGGGACGAGCGGGCTCGGCGCCACGACGGGCAGGCCAGCGGCGTGGAGCCAGGCCACGGCGTCTAGCTCACGCTGCTGGCGCACGACGCGCTGGGCGAGGGTGATCCACGGCGGCGTGACCACGGGCACCCGGGCGACGACGGGGCTCGGCGCGAGGTGAACGACGACGGAGAAGACGTCATGGAGCACCACCGGGGCGCTGACGTCGAGGCCGAGGCGACGGGCGATCGTCGCGGCGGCGTCTACGGCGCGGGCGGTGCGCGCGGCGATGGACTCAGGGGTCATCTGTTCAGCTCTCTTGGGGTGAGGGGGCCCGATCACGCGCCGCGCGCTCAACGTGGCGGCCACATCGCATAACACGGTCCAGGGCGACGTTTGTGGGCCTGCCGGTCCGTTCGGCCCGCCGAGCGGTCGTCTGAAGGGCCCCCGCCCGTCGCCGAGACGTGTATACTCCCCAACCCGGGTCAAGACGGCCTGGACGGTGAGGCGCAGCCATGGAAGGTCAGCAGGCCGTACTGAACACGCTCCTCGTGGTCTACGCGAGCGCGGTGCTCATCAACTCGCTCGTCGCGGGCCTGCTCTGGCTTCGGCAGCGCGACGAGCTCACCCGGGCCCAGCTCTTCATCTGGGCGTCCACCTTCGGCAGCTTGGTGGTGCAGGGCCTCGCCGGGAGCAAGATGCCGGCGGTGCTCGTCGGGCTCACGGCGGTGTTCACCGTCTCGTGCGCCATCGCGCACCTGCTCTCGGTGAGCTCCGGCGTCGCCGTGCCCTGGCGGCGCTCGTTTTTGCTCCTGGGCCTGGGCTGGGCGGTGGCGCTGTTCAGCGACTTCGTCGGCCTGCCGTTCTTCATGGTGACCTTCCCGCTCTTGTGCGGCGTGGCCTTCCCGCTGCTCTCGACGGCGGGGGAGCTGCTCGTGCGGCACCGGGCGCGGCTGAGCTCGTCCGAGCTCGGCATGGCCATCGCCAGCCTGTTTTATGGCGTTCATATGCTCGACTTCGCGCTTCTGGGCGACAAGCCCGAGTGGGGTCCCTTCGGCTTTAGCCTCGGGCTGTTGTGCATCTTCGCGCTGTCGATCTTCGCCCCCGCCGTCGTCGTCGAGAAGATCACCGCCACCACGGCGCGCACGGCGGCCGAGATGGACGCCGCCCGGCGCATCCAGATGCAGCTCCTGCCCCACAACCCCACGCTGCCGGGCCTCGATCTCGTCTGCTACATGAAGCCTGCGGACGAGGTCGGCGGCGACTACTACGACGTTCACCACGTCGGCGACCGCGCCTGGATCCTGCTGGGCGACGTCACCGGGCATGGGCTCTCCTCGGGGCTCGTCATGTTGATGGCGCAGAGCGTCATGTCGAGCATCCTCCACACACGCTCCAGCATCGGCCCCGGCGAGCTGAACATCCTCGCGAACAGCGTGCTGCACCAGAACCTCGCCCGCATGGGCGAGGAGCGCACGATGACGATCGTGTCCTTGTGTATGGACAGCGCGGATGAGCTCGTCTTCTCGGGCTCCCACGACAACCTCTACGTTCACCGCAAGGCCACCGGCGAGGTCGAGGTCATCACCGTCTCGCAGTTCCCGTTTCAGCTCGGCCTCATCGACGAGATCCCCGCCGACATCGTGAGCGAGGCGCGGCTGCGCATCGCGCCGGGCGACACGCTGTTCGTGATCACCGACGGCGTCACTGAAGCCGCCAAGACCGGCGACTACAAGCAGGGCATGTTTGAGGAGACTCGGCTCATCGAGTTCATCAAGCGCCACGCCTCCGAGCCGCTAGAGGCCATTCGCGCCGCGCTCAACGACGATCTGGAGCGGTTCACCCAGGGCGTCTACCACGACGACGTCACGTTCATCATCGCTCGACGGCAGGAAGCCTGATGATCCTACGAATCTCCATCGCCAAGACGCGCGCCGAGGTGCTGCGCTGCCAGTACTTCATCGCGGAGATCTACAACAAGCACTACCAGATCATGTTCTCCGAGGATGGACACGACCTGGAGGCGCGCATTGAGCCTTACCCCCAGAAGTACCTGATGGGCACCGTAGACGGCCAGCTCGTCTGCGCGTTTGGGCTCTACACCCGCAACACCTACGTCGAGCGCTACGGCGGCCTCACCGATGAGGAGCTGCAAGGCCAGCTTGAGGCCGCTGGTGTGGCCGATCGGTACGTCGGCGCCGCCCGCCGCGAGCTCACCAAGCTCGTCGTGCGTGAGGGCTGGGAGTCCTTTGGCCTGGCGCGCATGATCCTCAACGCCGCGCACAGCCGGATGTTCTGCGAGGGCGACTGGGACGGCGACGGGCGGCCCGTGCTGCTGCTCATCTGCGGCAAGGTCTCCATCATCGAGCGGTTCTGGGCGCCCAAAGGGCCAGTCCGCGCCCGTTACCTCGCGCCCTTCCCGCGTTATCCGGTTCATTCGGAGTACCGCTCCGACAAGGACCCGATGCAGAGCCGCCTGATCATCCCCGACGTGGACATCCCCGCCGCGCTCCGCGAGCTGACCTTGCCCGTCGAGCTTGAGATCACCGCGCGCACTCCAAAGGTGGGGGCCTGAGATGGACCTCGTCGGACAGGTAGGGGACACCCTGACCCCCCATGACCCCGCAGACCGCCTCTCGAACCTGCGCGTCGAGCTTCTGCCCATCGACCTCATCGTGCAGTGGCGTCGGTGCAGCAAGATGGCGGACTTCTTGGCGAGCTACTTCGAGTACCACTTCGAGGACCGCCCGGTCGCCGCCCAGGTGCTCAGCACCGGGCTCAACGAGCTCATCGAGAACCTCGCGAAGTTCTCGGCCAACAAGCAGAGGTCGGCGTCGGTGGAGATCAACCACTACGGCGAGCAGATCACCGTGACCACGGAGAACGAGGCCGCGCGCCCCCAGGCCACGGCCTTACACGCGCGGTTGGCGCGTATGGCGACGACGGACCCTGAAGAGCTGTTCTTGGAGCAGCTTGAGCACACCGCGTCAAGCGACCGCGCGGCGTCGGGCCTCGGCCTCATCAACCTCAAGAAAGACTACGGCGCGCGCCTCGCGGCGGAGATACGCGCGGTCCCTGACGATCCCGAGCGTTTTGTGGTCACGCTCCAGCTTGAGCTGGACGTTGACGCCATCGAGCGCGGCTGACATCATCTCGTGTAGGAGCTCCCGATGAGCGTAGACGCTGAGTACAAGCTGGAGATGCGGGCAGACGGCGCGACCTTGTCCGGCGTGATGCGGTTGGTGTCGCCTGCGGCGTATCGCGGCGCGCTGGCCGCCGTACACGACCAGATCGACGCGGCCACGGGCCCCCTGGAGCTCGACCTCGCCGAGCTCCAGTTCCTCAACAGCTCGGGCATCACCGCGCTCTCTCGCCTCGTCATGCAGGCCCGGGAGCGCAGCGTCTCGATGACCGTCATCATCGACGAGCAGGTCTCTTGGCAGAAGAAGACCTTGCCCTCGTTGGCCCGGCTCTACCCCAAGCTCACGCTCAAGGCGCGTTAGCCCGGCAC
>JBEAVX010000832.1:0-3060 GCA_041160755.1 Pseudomonadota bacterium | reverse complement strand
GAAGAGCACCTTGGCCCGGACGATCCTCACCCGCCTGGGCCACGGCCCCGACTCGGGCCGAGGCCTGGAGCTCATCGTCCGCCGCGACTGGCAAGATGACGCGCCGCTCTTTGGGTTCTGGAACCCGACCACGACCCGCTGGGAGCCCTCCTCGGACGGGCTCTTGGAGCGCCTGCTGCGCGCCGCCGACGACGCCGCGCGCGGCCTCGGCGGGCTCTACCCCGTCCTGTTTGACGAGCTGAGCCTCGCCCCGCCAGAACATTACCTCGCCCGGCTGATGTCGGCCTTGGAGGCCGGGGAGCCCTTCATCCGCCTGTACGACCCCGAGCTGCGCCCGCAGAACGCCCGGCGTTACCCCCAGGCCCTGCGCATCCCCGACAGCGTGCGCCTCTTGGCGACGGTCAACCACGACGACACCGTGGAGCGCCTGAGCCCGAGGCTCTTGAGCCGGGCGAGCGTGATCCTCGTCGAGCACGGGAGCGCGGCCACCGCCGGGGTGAGCGGCGAGCCCCTCGACGCCCCGGCGCCGCGCTGGGACGCCCTCCAGGCCGCGTTCTTGCGCCGCCAGGGCTCCTTGGGCAACCTCGACGGCCTGCTCAACCTGCTCACACGCCAGCGCCTGCCCGGCGCGCCGACGCCCCGGGTGCTCATGGCGATGGAGCGTTACCTCGGCGCGGCGGAGGGGCTCATCCCCCGAATCGAGGCCGAAGACCTCCAGCTCTGCCAGCGGGTGCTGCCCCCGCTGCGCGGCGTCGGCCCGCGCTGGCGCGCCACCTTGGATGAGCTCGTGCGTCGCCTCCAAGACGGCGGCTGGCGTCGGGCGGCGAGCCGGGCCCGGGCGCTCCGTGAGCAAGGCGAAGCCCAAGGCGACTGGTATGACTTTTTGCAGGTCTGACAGACCTCCCGACCCCCATCTGCGGAGGAGACGCGCATGACGGGATCCGATCCCCTCGCGACGCTCATCGAGAAGAAGCTGACGATTGAGCCCGGCGGCGCGCTGGCCATGGCCGACATCTCGATCGGCGGGCTTCATCGCCTCGCTTGGGTGGGCCCCGACCCCCTCGGCGACCGCGAGCGGCTGCACCGCTATGTGCGCTCGCTGATCCGCACCACAGACGAGGAGCTCCCGCCGATCGCGGCGATCATCGACTGGTGGCGTGTGGTCACCTTCGGCGTCGAGCCCGAGCGCCGGGCCCGCGAGATCGGCGCGCTCTTGGGCGGCCCCACCGGCGAGGCGCTCCAGGCCTTCATCGACCTGCCGATGTCCAGACCCCTCGCGCGCCTGCGCCAGAGCTACGCCGCCACGGCGATGATGGCCCAGCTTGAGATGCAGCTCTCCGAGCCCGTGTCGGTGAAGGTCGCCCCCGCCGCGCGGGTGCTCAAGGACGCCCGCGCGATGTGCGCCGAGGTGCTCCGCGCCGCCCGCGCCTTGGAGCCCGTGCCCGCCGGGGTGCGGCTCTTGGGGCTCACCGCCGAGGCCGCGCAGGACTGGGCGGCGACGGTGGGCCCAGACGGCTCGCTCAAGCGCGGCTCCACCGTGTTTCATTCGACGGTGGAGGCGCTGATGACGCTCAGCGATCGTCTGGACGTCGTGCTCGCCGGTTGGCCCGCCGACGCCCCGCCGGCGCCGAACCTGCCCGAGACCTGGCGTGAGGACGTGAAGGCCGCCTGTAAGCTCCGCCACGAGATCCCCGTCGCGCTCATCGCCGATCTCCTCCCCGAGCCCACCTACCGCCCGGTGTTCGCCCCGAACCCGCGCAAGTGCCCGGAGGTCGAGGAGGACGCGACGCTCAATCATCGTGTGTTTGTGTTGGGTCTGTACCGCGAGGCCTTTGAGACGACGAAGACCCCGTACCAGCTCTGGATGCGCGAGACCTTGCTGATGTTGGAGGATCGCCGAAAGGTGGTGCGAAACCTCCGGGCCGAGATCGGCGCCTACGCCGAGGAGGCCGCCAAAGACGCGGAGCGATACCTCGATCAGCTCATGCTGGAGCACGTTGACGAGCGAATCGCCGCGATGAAGAGCGTGCTCTCTGGGCGCAAGCTCCACAAGTCGCGGCAGGCGGTCATCGACACCTTTCGCGGCTTCGCCGCCCAGCTCAAGGACGTAGACGAGGACGTCCCCGCCGAGCCCGCGGCGCTCAAGCGCCCGTACAAAGACGAGCCCATCGACGCCCCGCCGCCGGACGGCGACAAAAAGAAGCGGCGCCGCAAAGGGGACCGCAGCCCCCTGCCCCTGGAGGAGGATCTCTTCGAGGCCATCGACGAGGAGAAGCTCAGCGAGGCCGAGGCCGAGGCCGATCTCGACCGCATGATTCACAGTGAATCGACGGATGATCGCCTCATCTCGGCCTTCTGTGACCCCGCGTGGCCCAAGGCCGACCGCGAGCGGGCGATGCGCTGGGGGCGCACGGTGCAAGAGCGGTTCAACGCCGCCTTGGCCGCTCGTGTCAACCGGCTCCAGGCGCTAGAGCGTGGGCTCGTGATGCGCCAGCGTCGCATCAGCAAGGATGTCACCCAGATACACGAGCTGCTCCACCCCAAAGACAAGCAGAAGGTGAACACGCTCAAGGGGTTTGACGAGCGCATCGCCCACTATCAATCTGTGCTGGATAAGCTGATCGCTGAAGAGGACCACACCCTCGACGACGAGCTGATCGCCCTGCGTGAGCGGCTGGTCATCAAGCCGGAGTCGTGGAACGCGCTGAGCCTGTTCAGCCGCCTCTTGTTCCGGCGAAAGCTCGGCCTTGACGTGACGCCGCTTCGGGCGCTGATCGAGGAGCTTGACCAGCACGCCAAACAGCCGCCCGACCCGCCCCTCGCCGCGATCTGTTTTAACCACGAGGGCCGGGTGTTTCAGTCGGCCACCGTGCTGGGTGGCGCGCCGGGCATCTCGATCGAGACGCGCACCCCAACCCGGGTCTTGGAGGGCCTGCTCTTTGTAGACGGCATCCCCGCCGACGCCGTGGAGCGCCTCGCGCGCTGGGCGTGGGTCGGCGACCTCGACGCGGCCCCCCGGCACCCCACACGGACGCTGTTTGTGCGGGAAGAGGCCGATCT
>JBEAVX010000815.1:0-4997 GCA_041160755.1 Pseudomonadota bacterium | reverse complement strand
CGCCACAGACGAGTCGCGGCGATCGTCCGGGGGTGGCAGAGGTTCAGGGCGCGCATCCCGGCCTCGGTTGGCTGCGGCGACGCTTGGCGGGATGATCTAGCACGGAAGATGTGATCAATGGCTAGCGCGGCCTTGAAGGGGCAGGCGCTCTAGGGTGGCCTTGAGCTCAAGTTGGGTCATCTGCGGAGTCGCGCTGGATTCTGCGCCTCTTGGCGCGGGGGCGGGATCAGGAGCCTGCGGCGGCCTGGGCGGTGAGCGCGTCGTTGGCGGCCTGGGCCTCCATCTCCGCCACCTCGGCCAGCGAGAAGGTGTAGACGAACTCGACCTCGCGGCTGACGCTGAGGCCATAGGCGTCGAGGAGCGCGCCCCAGGCGTCGGACTGGCGTTTGTGGTCGGGCACACCCTCGTAGTCGGGGGAGATCACGACGGCGAGCCACCGGCCCGGCCGGCCGCCGACACGGACCTCCTTGTTGGACAAGGGCAGCCGCTCAAGCGCCTCCAGAATCTGCTCTTTGTTCATTCGTTCCTCCGTGGCGTGAGCTGCTGATCGACAGCGTCGCCGATGGCACGGACGATGTCAATCCAGGCGTTGACGTCATCGAGGTGAAGGGGAAGCACAGAGTGATGACGGAGCCCCGGCGCCGAGGCTCGATCCGCTCGATGGGCGATGTGGTGGCGCCGGGCGATCATCACGTTGAGGGCTTGGCGTTGGTGGGCGTCTAGGGTGAGCCGTAGCCCGACCCTACGCATCGCCTGATCGACCTCCTGGAGATTGTTATAGCTCCGGCTGGCCAGCTCCCGAGCGAGCGAGATGCGGACCACCTCTCGCACCGGGCGGTGAAGGTGGTGCTCCGCCAGCTCGGCCAGGCTGATCTTCTCTTTGCTGGCTCGCGCCGCGTCGAACGCGAAAGGAACACCCGCCAAGCCGTCGCCCGCTTCGACCTGGTGGTCGATGTGCCGCTCCTCTAAAGAGCGAAGGAGGTCCTCCAGACTGGCGTGTAAAAACACCACCGTGGCCCGAAGGAGATCTGTTTGTGCAGGGCTCATCTCCGCAGGGAGGTCGCGCTGGGTGTAGCCCTTCACGAGGGAGGACACGCGCCCAAGGTTGGTGGCGAAGTGAGCGAGGCACTCTGGAGGATAGGGTTCCATAAAGCGCATCTAAACAGCATGCCCATACCGCGCAAGCGCGCCGCTCCGAGAAACCTCCATAGAAGCGTCGATTTTGGCAAAAGCGGCAACTTCTGCACCCTCAGCGCTCGCCCCTCTCCTCACCGGGTCTCCATACAAGAGACCTCCAGAATCCCGAGCCCTAATCCTCCGGCAACATCGTGTCCTCAGGATAAAACGTCGCCCCTCGGCTCCCCTCGCGCCCCAGCACTCTGGACAACATCGACACCGCCAACGGGGAGAGCACGGGGCCCGACTGTGCGTCAAGCTCGACCCGGGCGTGCACGGCGTCAAACGAGGCGCAGAGGCGGCAGGCGCCGGTGAGGGTGCCCCAGGTGAGGACCGCGCGGAGCATCGCTGAAGGCAGGGGGATGGCGCGGTGGGCGAGGCCGAGGGGGCCGCCGTAGCCGTCGTGGCGCTCGAACGCGCCGCAGAACAAGGCGGCGGTGCGGGCGCCGCGTCCGCCGCTCTCGGCCTTCGCCGCCGCCACCCGCAGGGGCAGGCCCTCACACCACAGGCGCAGGGCGTCCTTCATGCGGCGGCGGTCCTCGATGGGCAGCATGAGCTGCTCCCAGGCTTGTTCGAGCCGGGCCTCGCTCGTCAGGCGTAAGGACTCGCTCGACGCCGAGGGCGGCGGGCCGGGGCGCAGGCGATCGGCGCAGATCGCCGCGCGCACGCCGAGTCCGAGGCCCTGGACCATCAGCCGCGCTGGGGTGAGGTGCACGTCCTCTTCGCGGGTGGGGCGCGAGAGCACCAGGAGCAGCTCCGCCGGTGGGCCCGCCGCCTCGGGGAGATCGATCGGCAGGCGCAGGGCCCGCAGGCGTGGGCCGGGGGCGCCGAAGTAGCTCTGCTCGATCGGGGGGAGCTCTTCACCTTTGAGGGCCAAGGCGCCCACGGCGTCGAGGTCGAGGCGGGCGAACATCGCGGGGTGGGCCCGGCTCAGCTCGATCCAGCGGCCCACGGCGGGGTCGTGGGCGGCGATCAGCACCGAGTCCGCGCCGAGCTGGGCGCAGACCAAGGCCGCGGCGTCGCGCAGCGTCGTGTTGAAGGTCTCCCGGCGCATCGACCGCGCCACCCGCAAGGCGACGGCGGGGCCCTCCAGGCGCGCGGCCTCTCGGGCGTCGCGGGCGGCCTCGGCGGCCTGGACCATCGCCCGGTGCGCCTCGCGGAGCTTGAACGGCTTGTGCAGGTAGTCCGCCGCCCCGGCCTGGAGCGCGCGCACCGCTGAAGAGACGGCCCCGGCGCGGCTGGTGATCAAGGTGGCGACGCCCCGGCGGCGTAAGGCGCGGAGGTGCTCGACGAGCTCTCCCCCGGCGAGGCCCTCGTCGAGCACGACGACGTCGAGGTCCACCCGCGCCAAGGCCTCGGGGAGATCCTCGGCGCGGCGCACGACGCGCACCTCGTGGCCGCTCACGCGCAGGTACTCCCCGAAGAGCTCAACGATCGTGGTCTCTTCGTCCGCGAGGAGGACGTTCAGGGGGGTGAGCGGCATGGGGCCGGAGTATACAGCGGCGACCGTCCGGATGGGGCCGATCTCGTGGGCCGGGCGCCGTGTGGTCGGCCCTGGGTCCCCTTGGCCGGAGCCCCCGCCCGACACCGCCCCTCGGCGCGATCTGGGGCCCAGCGCGACGGTCACCGCCGCGCCGCCCGGCTCGCGGATCGTGGGCCGCCCCGGGGTGGGTGGCAGTTTCTGCCAAGTGGTTCACCCGCCGCTCACCCGGGCCGCGCGGGATCTGGCCTCGCGCCTGCTATGATGTGGGCGGGAGGCCCCGTGGCAAGGCTGCAGAAGACGGACAAGGTCCTGGATGGACGTATGGAGGAGGTAGAGCGTGGGCTCTTTCTCCTCAAGGTCGCTTATGACAAGTACTTCTCCGGGCTTGAGCCCATCGAGCCGATGAAGGAGCGCGACGACATGCGGCGCGTCTTCCGGGATCTCACCCAGGTGAACCCGACGAACGCGACCCAGCTCCACAAGCTGCGCACGCTGCGCGCGCGGTGGTCGAACCTCGACCTCTACCTCACCCGCAACCTCGTGCAGATCGAGCGCGGCACCCACGCCAAGTTTCGGTTTCGCGCCGACGCCGCCGAGCGCGCGCGCCTCGCCGCCCAAGGCGCCGCCGCGAGCGAGGCTGAAGCCGCCGCGAAGGCCGCCGCGCTCCAGGGCCAGGCCCAGGCCGAGCGCGCCCGCCGCGAAGACGCCGCCTACCGCGACGTGTACGAGCGCTACATGGAGGCCCGGCGATCCTGCGGCCAGCCCGGGGATCTCGACTTCGAGAGCGTCAAGAAGCAGCTCGCGCAGCAGGTTCGTGTGCTCAAGAGCCAGTACAAGTGCACCTCGGTCAAGTTCCGGGTTACCGTCGAGGACGGCAAGGCGCGTCTCAAGGCCGCGCCCCAACGCGACACCCCTGACCCGGCCGCCTCGTGATCCTCCTCCTCTCCGCGCTCCTCTCTGGCCCCGCCGTCGCCGCGCCCGGCTGGACCCAGATCCTCCCCCTCGGCGTGCCCCAGCTCGCCCAAGGCCGCCCCAAGCCCGCCCTGGTCTTCGGCGCGCCCCAGGCCCTCGGCGCCGCGGCGTCGATCTGGGCGATCACCGAGATGCGGCAGGCGTCCATCGACGGCGACATCGACCGTGAGCTGAACCTCCGCCTCGTCTCGATGGGCACGGTCACGTTCACGGCGGCCTTCTGGTTCGCCTCCGTCGTCGAGAGCGCCAACCACGCCGAGCAGGCCCAGGCCCAGGCCCAGGCCGCGCTGGCCTGGCAATCGAGCCGCGTCGAGCTGACCTCCTCCGTCTCGGAGCGCTGACCCGCGTGTTTGACCCCGCCGAAGTCCACCGCCTGCCGCTGTTCCGCTCCGTCTCCAAGGCCAAGCTCATGGAGGCCCTCGCGGCGTTTATGCCCTCCGAGGTCGATCCCGGGCAGGTGTTGATGGTGGAGGGCGAGGCCGACCGCTCGATGGTGCTCGTCCTCGACGGCGAGCTGAGCGTTCACATCGGCCGGGACAACGTCGAGGTCGCGCGGATGGGCCGGGGCGAGGTCGTCGGCGAGATGGCGCTGTTCGGCGTGCTCGACCGCCGCGCGGCCACGGTGCGCACGCTGAGCCCCTGCCGCCTGCTCATCCTGGACCTGTCCGGACTCACCTTCTTGCGCCGCAAACGCTCCCCGGTGGTGACGCTCCTGGAGGAGTACGCGCTCGTGATCATGGCCCGGCGCCTGCGCCAGACGAACGAGCGCATCGGCCAGGTCGGCCGGGGCGAGCCCTTGCCCCAGAAGGCGGGCGTGGGCCTCTGGGGCCGGGTCTCGTCGATCTTCGGCGGCGGTCGCGGCGGCGGCGGCCCGACCCCCGACCCGCTCGTCTTCTTGGTGAACCTCCCGGCCTTCCGCGACCAAGACCCCGGCTCCATCGCCGCCTTGGCCGCCCGCCTCAAGCCCGAGGCCGTGCCCGCCGGGGAGGTGATCGTGCGCGAGGGCGAGACCGGCGATCGTGCGTGGCTTCTGCTCAGCGGTCAGGTGCAGGTCTACCGCTCTTGCGGCGGCGAGCACCACGAGCGCATCGCCCGCCTACGCGAAGGCAGCTTCTTCGGCCTCGCGTCCGTGGTGGACGGCTCGCCCCGCTCGGCGACCTGCATCGCCGAGACGACCTGCTGGGTGGCGGTCGTGCCCGGTGATTGGCTGCGCACGAGCGAGCTTCTGGAGCCCCACGAGGCCGCGCTCTTGCGTCGCGGCGCCCTGGAGGCCCTCGCCGCCCAGGTGCGCCTGGCGAACGCCCACGTCGAGCACCTGGAGCAGCAGCTCGCGAGCCGCCCCACGGTGGAGATGTCAGCCTCACCG
>JBEAVX010000808.1:0-4797 GCA_041160755.1 Pseudomonadota bacterium | reverse complement strand
CTGCCGGGGAGCCCCCTCGCTGAAGGCCCGACGCCGCGCTGGGGCGTGGCGGGGACACCCTCCACGATGGCGCCAGAGCAAGCCCGTGGTGAGGCCCTCGACGCCCGAGCCGACGTCTTCGCCTTGGGCGCGATCCTCTTTGAGCTGCTCGTCGGGGCGCCGCTGCGGCGCGGCGACCCGCGCCGAATGCTGGAGCAGGCCGCGACCACGCCGCCTCCGACGATGCGTCGCCGGAACGTCCAGGTTCACCCGGCGCTCGCGGCGATCGTCGAGAAGGCGCTCTCGTTTGAGCCGAGCGGTCGGTACACCGACGCCGGGGCGCTCAGCGACGATCTCCGGGCCTGGAGCGCCGGTCAGCGCGTCAACGCGTACAGTTATTCCCCCGTCGAGGCCCTGCGCCTCGTCTACGCCCGATATCGGTGGCAGGCGCGGGTCGGCGCCGCCACGATCACCTTCGCCGCGGTCGTCTCGGCCTTCGCCGTGCGTCAGGTGCGCGCCGAGCGTGACCACGCCCTAGCCGCCGAGCGTGACCGCGCCCAAGCCCTCGGCGTCGTGCTCGCCGCCCGGGCGAGCGACGAGCTGGCCACCGGAGATCCGCTCATGGCGAGCCTCTACGCCGCCGAGAGCCTCCGTTACGCCGACCGCCCCGAGGCCCGGGGCGTGCTCGCGCGCACCGCCGCCATGCCGATGCCGACCCTCGCCCGCACCCAGCCCACGCCCGGAGGCTGCGAACATCTGGAGATCCTTCCCGGCGGCACGCTGTGTGGATCAATCCACCACGTCAGCCTGTTTCGCCCTGGCGGGGAGCTCGCGTGGCGCCGCGACGTGCCCGCGCGGCGGCTCTCCCCTTCGCCCGACGGCGCCCGGGTCGCCGTGGCCACCGGGGAGCACCTCGTGGTGCTCGACGCCCGCGACGGCGGGATCCTGGAGGACCACGCCCTGCGCGCCACCGCCGTGGGCTGGTCTCCAGATGGCCTGCTCGTCGGCGGCCTCGGCGGGCGAATCCGATGGGGAGACACGGAGCAGACGACGACCGCGGCGGCCAAGCTCTGCGGCGGCCTGATGGCCGACATCTCCTGGACCAACGACAGCCAGCGCGTCGGGATCGTCTGCACGAACGGGCGTTATGGCCTGTTTGATCGGGCGGGGGCGAGCCTCGGCGAGAGCCGCGTAGACTCGGCCTCCTTCGCCATCGCGTCTCACCCGACGAACGGCCGTTTTGTGCTCGGGTCGTTTGACGGCCTGGTAGAGCTCACCGCACCAAACACAGAACCAGTGCGCCGTTTTGTGGTGGATGGTGGCGTGGTGACCGAGGCGCGGTGGTCGCCCGACGGTCGCTGGCTCGCGGCGTCTACAGACCAAGGTGAGATCGTCGTCTGGGATGGAGACACCGGGCGGCGGCTGTTCGCGCTCACCGGGCTTGGGTTTCCTGGGGCGGCGATCGTGTTCAGCGCCGACAGTCGGCAGATCTACACCTCCGGCGGCGCGAGCGACCTGCGGGTGTGGGACCTGCCCCAGCCGACGCCGGAGTGGTTTGACACCGAGCTTGGCGTCGGATTTCTGGCCGTGGACGAGGCCCGGGGGCTTCTGTACACCACCGACGGCCTCAACCGGGGCGCGAGCTGGCGGATCTCCGATCGACGCCGCGCGGCGCTGCTCTCGGCGGACTCCACCGCGCTCGTGACGCCGACGTCGCGGGGGGCCTTGGTGCTCACCGCGCAGCACGGCTGGCGTCTGGTGGACCCCTTCACCGGCGTCGTGATTGAGCGGAGCGCCGACAACCTCGCCAAGCCCATTCGGAAGGCCTGGATCTTGACCAACGGCGACGTCATGTACGCCCTGCGCGACGAGCCCGACCGCCTCATCACCTTCAACCCCGAGCGCCCCGATGAGCGCTTCGAGCACGTCATGGAGGGGCCGATCAGCCGGGCGTGGTCCACCCCCGGCGGTGTGGTCTTGGCGCTGATCGGCGCGACCCTACACATCCTCGACGAGCGAACGAACCTCTCGGTGATTCAGACCTTGCCCGTGATCGAGGACCTTCGCGCCGCGACGCTCTCGCCCGATCGCCGACTGCTCGTGATGTCCGACGCCCCGCCCGATCTCACCGTCGTGGACCTACAGACCGGCGCCCGGCACGCCCTCAAGGGGCACCTGCACTACCCCATCGCCTCGTTGTGGCTCTCGGACACCCGCCTGGTGACGACGTCGTGGGACGACACGCTGCGGGTGTGGGACGTCCCCAGCGGGCGGTGCGTCGCGGTGCTCTCGGGGCACTCCGGGCGTGTGGTGGACGTCGGGCGCCTCGGCGACACCTTGTACAGCGCGAGCTGGGATCGCACCGTGCGCGCCTGGAGCCTCGCCGTGCTCGACGCCACCCCGGCCCTGCTCCTGGAGCGGGCCGAGCTGACGACGGGCCTACGGATCACCGACGACGGGCGGACCGTGCGGGTAGAGGACTGAGCGGCGTCACGCGCCGTTTAGTTCGTCGCGTCCGCGCAGCACCGGAAGCCCGTGGAGTAGTCGTGGTAGTCGCGACTGTGCGCTGTGGTGCGATAGGAGCAGCCCGTGCCGTTAATCTTCGCGTCGGCGTAGAACCCGCCGCGAAAGGTGCCGTCGGCGTCGCTCACCCACTCGTGCAGGTTGCCGTGCAGGTCGAGCACCCCCTCCGGCGTCACACACGCCGGGAAATCCCCGCTGGCGGCGAGGCTGTCGGGCTGCTGGTTGATCCCGGCGTCGTTCATATGGGTGGTGTCCCAGACGCCATCGGAGGTGCCGAAGTAGTCCACCACGGGGTGCCCGCCGCCGTAGGTGTCGTTACACGCCATGAGATCGTAGGTGTCACCGTAGGGGTACACCCGCCCCTCTTCCCCTTGGCAGACCAAGAGCCACTCGTCGCTCGTGCACAGACGTTTGTTGGCGGCGGCGCAGGCCGCCTCGGCCTCGTCCCCAGAGATGTAGCCTTGGGGGACGAGGCCCACCTTGGCCACGGCCCGAACGGTCTCGCCGTCCAGAGGTCCGTAGGGGGTGCGGGGCGTCCACACGCCGTCGATCAAGGTCTCTAGGCTGGCCTCGACGCGGTCCACACAGAGGGACTGACCGATGAGCGCCATCTCGGCGGGGCAGGGCCCGGCGGGGGCGTCGCTGTCGGCGGGATCGCTGTCGGCGGGATCGCTGTCGCCGCCAGGGCCTTCGGTGGGGCTGTCGGACGAGGGCGCGGTGTCGGCGGGGCCGATCTTGACGCCAGGGACGGTCGGACCGCAGGCCAAGACCCCGAGGAGCACGATCACGTCGGCTCCTTCACGCCGTCAAACCGGCTCACCCGCACCCGGCCGTTGACCTCGCGGGCGGGCCGGGCCATCAGCTCGTCCATCTTGCGCCAGAAGGCGGCGTTGAGGTCGATCTTCGCCGAGATGCCGGTTCCCAACAAGAGGATGAGCAGATCGGCGCACTCTTCGCTGAGCTGCTCCGGGGACTTGCCTTTGGTGACGCAGGCGCCGATCTCGCCGAGCTCTTCAGCCATGAGCGCGACGCGGTAGACCAGGTCTTCGCCGCCCCGGGCCTTGAAGTCATGCTTGTCGTGAAACGCCTGCACGCTGGCGAGCATGGCCGCGTAGGAGTCAGGGTCAGGGCGCGCTGAATCTTGGGGCATCGAACCTCCAGGGAGCCCCGTATCCCGCCTCGGCGAGAGCGCCTACCCTACAGCGGCCGACGCCCACGGACGACATAATGCCGGGGCATCGTCTCGGGGACGATCTCGGCCTCAAACCCGCCCGCGACCAGCTCCGCCATGACCTCGTCCGCGCTCAGACGCATCGAGAGCGGCGGGCCGAAACCCTCAGTCTCCTCCTTCAAAAAATCGACGATGACGAACACGCCGCCGGGCTTGATCGTCTGCAGCACCAAGGCCGCGTAGGCCGGGCGCCCCTCGATGTGATGCCACACATTCAGCGTGACCACGGAGTCTACGCTCTGGGGGGGCAGGCTCGGGTCGTTCATCGCCGAGAGGTGCAGGCGAACGTTGCCCCAGCCCTCCTTCTTGGCGGCGTCGCCCAAGAACGTCAGCATGGCCTGCTCGATGTCCGCGGCGATGACGACGCCCTCGGGCCCCACCGCCGAGACCAAAGGCGGCAGCAGGTAGCCCGTGCCCGCGCCGAGATCGACCACCGTCTGCCCCGGGGCGAGGCCCAAGGCGGCGACGATCTCTTCAGGCTTCTGGTAGGCGTCCCGATCGGGCGCGTTCCAGGCCGCGACAAACTGCGCGGGATCCGCGAAGTGGTCGGGGCCGTGGGCGCCGTGTCCCGCGCCGTGGCCCTCCCCGTGGCCCGCAGCGGCGGCGGCGGCGTGGACCTCCCCGTGGCCTGGGCCGTGGCCCTCTGTGTGCGGAGCGGAGGCGCGGCAGCCGCTGACGACGGCGCCGAGGATGATGAGCTGCGGGACGGTGGATGACACGGAGGCTCCGAACGGGAGGGGCGAGCATAACCGGCGGAGGCCCAGCGGCGCAGCGGCGAGATGTCGCGGGGGTGGGGTTAGTGACCGAAGCCTTCTTTACCCAAACAGCGGCCCGCTCCACCGGCGTTTGTCGTTCAGGAGCTGCCTCGCGCGCTCCAGGGCCTCGGGGGCGACGTACAGTCGGGCGATGCGACGCTCCCGTTTGTAGCGCTCAAACACCTCGGTGGCCTGGGTGATGGGCATCGCCGCCGGGTGGGGGCCGGGGGTGCGGTTGAGCACGAAGATCGGCGGGGCGCTCTCGCGCTTTTGGCCGACGGCAGCGTAGCGGCTGAGCTTGCCGACGGA
>JBEAVX010000913.1:0-6742 GCA_041160755.1 Pseudomonadota bacterium | reverse complement strand
CCCCGGCGACGCCTTGGCCCAGTCCACGGAGACCGCGCCCACCCCGGCGCCGTCCACCACCCAGCCCGTGCGCGCCCGTCCCTACCTCATGGAGGTCAACGTCCGCGGGCGTTACCTCGGCGTGCCGTCGTCGCTGTTCGACATCTGGTACTACAACGAGGCCGACGACGGCGGCACCCACCTCCCGCGCCCCCAGGCCCGCGCCTGGTCCGTCGGCTTGGAGTACGTCGTCAAGAACGACACCCAGAACGGCGTGTTCTACTTCGACTACGTCGGGAACCTCATGGAGGGCGGCTACTGGGACGATCGTGAGGATCCCCCGGACTACTTCGACGGCGACTACGTCGTCCCCGACCGCCTGAGCCTGCTCACCTTGGGCGCGGACTACTACTACGAGATTCACGCGACGCAGTGGCTCTCGTTCATGTTCGGCGCGGGCTTGGGCGTGGCGGTCGTCACCGGCAACCTCCAGAAGTGGGACGGGGACGACGGCGTGCCCTCTTACGAGATCTACGCCCAGCGGCCCGATGACCCAGACGACGTGATCGCCATCCCCAAGGTGCTCCCGGTCGTCGACATCAACGCCGCCATCAAGTTTGACATCAACCACCGGGCGAACATCCGCCTGGAGGGCGGGTTCCACAACCTGCTGTACACCGGCGCGGCGGTCGGCATCATCTTCTGAGCGCCGCGCGCCCGACGTGAAGGATCCCCGCGTGATCCCCCGCGTTGTTCCTAGGTGTGGCGCGGTGGCGCTTCTCGGGAGGTGATGTTAACCTCCCAGGTCTTCAACCATTCCCAACGCGCAAACCGCGTCATTTCCATCGGTTCAGGAGTCGTCGTTGATTCAGGTCACCGTCCGCGAGAACGAGCCCTTCGAGAAGGCCCTCCGCCGCTTCCGCCGCAAGGTCGAGCGCGAGGGCATTCGTAAGGACATCAAGAAGAACAGCGTCTACTTGAAGCCCGGTGAGCGCCGCCGCCTCAAGCAGCGCCTCGCGGAGAAGCGTCGCCGGAAGGCCGCTCGTCGCGCCGCCCGTCGTGGTGGCCCTGGTCGCGGCCGTTAGGCACGACGAGGCTCCCTCAATCAAGGCCCCCTCGCGGGGCCTTTTTTGTTCCTTGCGTGCGGGACGGCGCCGCTCAGGGCCGCCGCTCAGATCCGCCGCTCAGGGCCGGCGTCCAGGGCCCTCGGACGGGGTGAAGGTCAAGAGCGCCTCGGCCGCCATCCGGCTCGCCGCGGCGTTCTCTAAGGCCCAAGGGTCGCCTCCCCGCGTCGTGCGGCCCGCGAGCTCTTGGAGCGCCGCGCGCGCGTCCTCATCTCCGTCCCGGGGACCGATGAGGAGCCGGGCCTCGTCAAGCTCCAAGAGCCAGAGGCCAGGCTCTAGGGCCTGGGCGGCGTCGAGGCGCTCCGCCGCCCCGCTCAGATCCCGCGAGAGCGGCGCCGGGCGCAGGAGCGTCGCCATGCTCACCCCCCAGGGGGCCGTCCAGCCCAGCCGCTCGTCTTGGCGGCGCTGGAGCCCCGAGGCGATGACCGAGAGCTCCTCCAGCTCCACCGCCCCCGCGACGCCCCGCAGCTCAACCCACCGAAGCCCCGCGATGAGCGCCTCTTCAGCGCAGGGCCAGTACGGCGGCGTGAGCTGCATCATCGCCTTCTGGTTCACCTGGCCGCCGCGGGTGTCCAGACGGGCGGTGTAGCCGGAGTTGAGCTGCATACAGAGGTAGGCGAACTCTCGCGCCTGCAGGTGGTCACGGGCGCGGTCGTCGCCCTCGGCGTACCCGATCGCCCGCGCGTTGTAGGCCCGGGCGAGGCGGGCGAGCACGGAGGGCCGCTCTGGCTCTAAGGCCTGGGCGTCTAAGTACGCCTCGATCGCGCCGTTGAGGGTGTCGATCCCCTCGGCTCGACGGGCGAACCGCTCATCCCCTGTCGCCAAGGCGAGGTCCACGGCGCTCGGGCCCTTGTCGCGCCACCCCAAGCAGCCGCCAAGGGCGAAGAGCGCCACGACGATCGCGCCGCGCGCCGAAGTCCGAGCCGTCCATGTCTCGCAACGCTTCACGGACGCTCCTTTTGTTGGCCCCGCGCTCTGCGGCTTGCCTTGGGTTCTACCAGCAAGGTATAAACAGCAGGTCCCGTGCGCGTCCACTCTCTATGGCGCCTACAGGACGCGCTCTCTGCGTGCCCGGGTGGTGGAATGGTAGACACAGGGGACTTAAAATCCCTTGCCCGTTACGGGCGTGTGGGTTCGACTCCCACTCTGGGCATCCCCCCTCGTTGACAGCGGACGCACGCGGATCTACGGTATCGATGGCGCCTCGGCGCACCGCCGGGATCTCCTGAACCCAAGCGGACTCTCCTGGAGTCGGAACGCTCGATGGGCAAGGTCATAGGAATCGACCTCGGGACGACAAACTCGGTCTGCGCCTACATGGATCGGCGTGAGCCTGTCGTCATCATCAACTCGGAGGGGGGCCGCGTGACCCCCTCGGTGGTTGGCATCTCCAAGAACGGAGAGCGGTTCGTCGGGGACATCGCGAAACGCCAGCTCCTCATCAACCCAGAAGCCACGATCCACTCGATCAAGCGCTTCATGGGCCGCCGCTATCGCGACGCGCTCTCGGACTGCTCCTCGGTGCAGTACAAGGTCGTCGAGACGCGGAACGGGGACTGCGGCGTCGAGGTGGGCGACCGGCTGTACCTGCCTCAAGAGATCTCGGCGATGATCCTGCAGAAGCTCCGAAAGTCCGCCGAGGACTTCTTGGGCGAGCAGGTCACTGAGGCCGTGATCACCGTGCCGGCCTACTTCACCGACCGCCAGCGCCAGGCCACCAAAGACGCGGGCACGATCGCCGGGCTGAACGTCCTGCGCATCATCAACGAGCCCACGGCGGCGGCGTTGGCCTACGTCCACGATCGCAAACGCTCCTCGACGATCGCGGTGTATGACTTCGGCGGCGGCACCTTCGACATCTCTTTGCTAGAGGTTGACCGCGATCTGGCCGAGGTGCGCGCCACCCGGGGCAACAACGCCTTGGGCGGGGCCGACATCGACAACAAGGTCGTCCACTGGCTCTTGGAGGAGTTCTACAAAGAGCACGGCATCGACGTCTCCGATGACAAGGTCGTGCTGCAGCGCCTCCGTGACGCCGCCGAGCGCGCCAAGCTTGAGCTCTCCGCGGCCTACGACACCGACATCCACCTCCCCTTCTTGTTGGCGAACGCCTCGGGCCCCAAGCACCTCCAGTGCACGCTGACCCGGGCCACCTTCGAGAGCCTCGCGATGCCGCTCTTTGAGCGCACCATCGAGGAGTGCCGCCGGGCGATGGAGGACTCCCGCATGAGCCCCGAGGACATCGACGAGGTCATCCTCGTCGGCGGCTCCTCGCGCATCCCGATGGTGCAGGCCATGGTGCAGGAGCTGTTCAAGCGCCCGCTGAACAAGTCGTTCAACCCCGATGAGGTCGTCGCCGTCGGCGCGGCGATCCAGGCGGGCATCTTGGAGGGCGACGTCAAGGCCGTCACGCTCCTCGACGTCACCAACTTCTCCTTGGGCATCGAGGTCGAGGGGCGGCGCTTCGCGAAGCTCATCCCCAAGAACACGACCATCCCCACCCAGAAGACCCAGCTCGTCTCCACCGTCGCCGAGAACCAGCGCACGGTGAAGATTCATGTGCTGCAAGGTGAGAGCCCCGACGCCCGGGACAACGTCTCCTTGGGCGACTTTGAGCTCGTGGGCATCCCGCCGGCCAAACGTGGAGAGCCGCGCATCCACGTCAAGTTCGCCATCGACAGCAACGGCATCGTGCACGTCTCCGCCAAAGACAGCCGCTCCGGCGTCTCCGGCGAGATCACCATCGAGGCCCCCACGGGCATGACCCAGTCCCAGATCGAGGAGCTGCGCGAGGAGCACGAGACGATCCACCGCCGCAGCACCGACAGCCACGAGATGAAGGAGCTGCGCCACCAGATCGAGAAGCAGCTCGTCTCGCTGGAGAACTTCTTGAGGGACAACCGGGGCTTCCTGCACAAGAAAGACATCTTCGAGATCGAGCAGGCCCTCAAGCGTGGGCGCATGGCGCTCTTGAAGTCCTCGGACAAGACGAACCTCGACGATCTCTCGATGTACCTCGCGCGCTTCTTCGCCCACCTCGCCGACAAGGCGGGCGGCGGGGACGCCCCGGTCCACTGAGCATCGCCGGGTCACCCAGACGATGAAGGCCGCCCCAGGGCGGCCTCTTTGTCTCTGGCGCCCACTCCCCGCCGTCCTCAACCCCCGCGCCCTGAAGCGAGAGAGGCCGCCCCTCTCGGGACGGCCTCTTCGTCACTCAGCGAAGGGAGCTACTTCTTCTTGCTCTCTTCTTTGGCCTTGGACTTGGCCTCCTTCTTCTTGGCCTTGGCGTAGCCCTTCGGGTCGCCCGCCTGCCACATCTTGTCGGCCTCGGCCTTCCAGTCGTAGACCTCAAACGCCACGCCCGCCTTCTCAAGCTGGGGCGCGATGACGTCCGCCGGGCCGACGAGGGTGAACACCTCATGGCCGGTGCAGCGCTGCATCTGGGCCTGGAGGTCGTCCTTGGTGACCGCCGCGAGGCGATCGGCCTTGCCCTCGATGTGGCTCCAGTCCTCGCGGTAGGCCGGCGAGATGCGGGCGATCATCTGGTCGGTGCTCTGCTGACCCAAGGCGTACTGCCGAGCGTAAGAGAGCTTCTTCACGGAGATCATGTCCTCCGGGATGTTCCCCGCGCCCGCCTCTTCAGAGAGCTTGATGAACGTGGTCACCGCGAGGCCGACGCCGTCGTTCTGCACGAGCGAGCTGAGCGTCAACATCGACGCGCCGCCAGGCCACTGGCTCTGGCCCGAGCCCGCGCCGTAGGTGGCGCCGGACTGCTCACGCAGCGCGACCCAAGCCTGCTCGTCGAGCACGTCGGCCAGCATCCGCCGGGCCTCCAGGTTCTCGTTCGTCGCGGGGCCGATCTGGCAGGCCATCGTGACGCCGGTCTGGGAGACGCGGTCCTTGTTGAGGATGACCACCCGACGGCCCTCAGGGGGCGCCGGAGGACCAGGCGGGAGCGGCTGGGGCTTGCCCGAGGCGCCCTCGACCTGCCAACCCTCGAAGTAGGTGCGCACGGCGGCCTCGGTGCGCGCCGGGTCCACGCGGCCGACGATGTACAGCGTGGCGTTCGCGGGCTGAATCAGCTCGTGGAAGAACGCCGTGGCTTGGGCCTCGGTGATGGTGGCGAGGCTGTCGTAGTACGCCTCATCCTCGTACACGCCCAGGGGGTGCCCAGGGAAGAGCGTGGTGTAACGGACGTAGCCCTCCCACCAGCCGACCTCCTTGTTGCGGGTGCGCACGAGGCCCTTCTTCCAGACCTTGATCTGGGACTTGGACTCGGCGAGATCGACGGTGGCCTCGTCGAGGCTGCGGCGCAGCATGTAGAGCAGGCCGTCAATGTTCGCCGAGGAGCCGACGAGGCCCTGGCGCCAGTCCACGGACGACGAGGCGATCTCCCAGCCGCCGGCGTAGCGCAGCGGGTCCTCCAAGGGCCCGAGCTGGAAGCCGAGGCCGTAGTCCACCATCTGCGCGAGGCCGGGGACGGGCTCGGTCAGCGAGCCGCCGTTGGCGACGAGGTGCACCCGGGCCAGCGGCGCGGAGCCATAAGGCATCACCACGACCCGCAGGCCGTTCTGAAGGGTGTACTCCTTCATGTCGGTGAGCTTGGGCGGCACCATGATGCCCTTGAGGAGATCGGCGTTGATCTCCGCGGGGTCGATCATCGTGATGGTGTCGGCCTGGCGAACGGCGCCCTTGTACACGGCGTCCGAGGAGTCGGTGACGATGTCGTCGTCGTCGTAGGGCTCCAGCACCACGGTGACGGCGCGCTCGCGGGTGAGGTACTTCATCGCGAAGTCGCGGGCCTTCGACACATCGACGGCCTGCAGCCACTCGAACATCTTCGAGTAGTACCGCGCGTCGCCGGTGAAGTGCACGAACTCCGCGGTGTCCGTGGCGCGGCCGGAGCCGACGCTGGAGACGGACTCCACGGAGCGGAAGTAGTAGGCCATCGTGTCGTAGCGGGCCTGCTCATAGGCGATGCGCTGGAACTGGAGCTGGTCGGCGGCCCAGACCATGAACAAGCCGTCCAGGGCCTTCTCAGCGACCTTGATCGGGTCTTGACCGGCGCCGATCTCGATGAAACACATCGCCGAGGAGTTGACCTCTTCGATGAGCGGGAAGCAGCCGAAGCCGTTGAGGTCGTCGAGGCTGTCGGTGAGGGGGTTCCAGTCGGGGTTGAGGTACGAGCCGACGGCGCGGCTCATCAGGTTCACCGCGACCTGCATCTCGGGCTGGTTGGGCCGGTAGCCGCCGGGGAGAGACCAGCCGAGGATCACCGTGGTCTTCTCGACGCCGGCCTTGTGGTAGAACGGCCCACGGGACACGGGCGGCGGGGGCTCCGCGGCGGGGCCGCTCACACGCACCGGCGCGTCGACGAGCTCCAGCTTGGCGTCGGGCTTCTTGGGATCGACGAGGAGCTCCATCGGGAACGCCTCTTGGATGAGCTTGGGCACCTCATCCAGAGAGAAGTCGCCGACGACGACGATGGTCGTGTTCTCGGGCCGGTAGTTGGCGTCGGTGAAGGCCTTCACGTCGGCGAGGCTGATGTTGTTCAGCGAGTCGTGGGTGCCGATGCCGAGGCGGTGGTAGGGGTGGCCTTCGGGGTAGAGCGCCTCCCGCATGTAGCCCAAGGCCGAGCC
>JBEAVX010000224.1:0-9812 GCA_041160755.1 Pseudomonadota bacterium | reverse complement strand
CCTTTTTTGCGTCCACGAGGCCCCCGGCGAGGGTGACGCCGGCGCGGGATCGTTGGGGTGAGACGACGCTGGCGAGGCGTGGCGAGAGGGGCTCAACCCGGCCTCGGCTCACCCAGTCGTTGATGAGGCGCAGCTCATCGGGGTCGAGGCTGCGCCGCGCGGGCAGCTCGCCGAGCGCACGATCCCAGGGCGACACCGCCACCGTCTCTAACCAGGCGTGCTGGGCGTCCAGACGGCGCACCCACACCCGCCGCAAGGGCAGGCCCGCGATGAGCCCCGGGGTCAGCTCATCGAGGCAGGCCCCGATGTCGAGGTGCTCGGAGACCTGCCGCCAGGCGTTGAGCACGAGCGAGGTCCAAGGCGAGGCGCCAAAGCGAGGATCCATAGCCGCTCCGGGGGTAGGGGTGAACAACGAACGTATCCGGGCTCAGCCCTCAATGGCCCAGACTCGGGCCGGCTCATGCAACGCGACGGTGACCGGGCCGCCGATGACGAGGGCCTGGGCGTCGGCCCGGGGCACTCGCGCGACCAAAGACGCCCCGTTGAGGCTCAGCTCAACGCGGGCACGATCGTCCAAAGGCACCACACGACGCACCACGCCGAGGCCGCGCGGGTCCATCTCAAGGTGCAGCTCGTGGGAGCGCAGCACGGCGCGGAGGCGGTCGCCGACCTTGGACCCGGCGGGGATCCGCATCGACAGCCCACCGGCGGCCAACAGGCCATCGGCGCCGACGACGCCCTCGACGACGTTCACCTCTCCCACAAAACGCGCGACAAACTCGGTGCGGGGGGTGTCTACGATCTCTGAAGGGCTGCCGTCTTGTTCGATGAGGCCGTCCTTGACGAGGATGACCCGATCCGACACAGAGAGGGCCTCCTCTTGATCGTGGGTGACGAGCACGGTGGTGGCGCCCACCTCGTCGTGCAGGCGGCGCAGCCACTCCCGCAGGTCCGCGCGCACCCGGGCGTCTAGGGCCCCGAAGGGCTCATCCAAGAGCAGCACCCGGGGCTCGGGGGCCAGGGCGCGGGCCAGGGCGACGCGCTGGCGCTGTCCGCCGGAGAGCTCGTCGGGCCAACGTTCGCTGAGCCCGCCGAGGCCGACCCGGGCGAGCAGGGCCTCGGCCCGCCGCCGCGCCTCGTCGGGCTTGACCTTCCGCACCTTGAGCCCGAACGCGACGTTGTCCACCACCCGCATGTGCCGGAACAAGGCGTAGTGTTGGAACACAAAGCCCACGCCCCGGGAGGCCGCGTCGAGGTGGTCCACGCGGTTCCCGTCGAGCCACACCTCACCGGCGTCCGCGCGCTCCAGGCCCGCGAGGATTCGCAGCACGGTGCTCTTGCCGCCGCCGGAGGGCCCGAGCAGAGAGACCATCTCCCCACGCTCGACCGACAGGCTCACCCCACGGATCACCTGGGTCTCCCCGAACTGTTTGTGCAGGTTCTTGGCGACGATGCCCATGATTCACCTCGGAGTGAGCGACCTGGCGGACGGGATCAAGTCAGTGTTTTGTTCTGGCGCCCGTCGGCAAGGCCTGGACGAGCAGCACGGTCATCGCGGCGAGGATCAACGACATGCCGAAGGCCCCGGCGTCGTGCCGCTCCTCCATCATCGTGTGAACGAAGGTGGTGGCGGTCTGGGTGCGGCCCTCGATGGCGCCGCCGAGCACGAGCACCGCGCCGAACTCGCCCAGGGCCCGCGCCACGGTCAACAGCGTGCCGACGCGTAAGGCGCCTCGAAGCTGGGGCAGGGTGACCCACACAAACACCTGCCACTCGCTCGCGCCCAAGGTGCGGGCCGCGTCCTCTTCGCTCGTGCCGACCTCCTCCAGCACGAGGGCGACCTCCCGCACAAAGAAGGGGAGGCACACAAACGCCGTCGCCAAGAAGAGGCCCGGCGTGGCGAAGAGCACCTTGACGCCGAGCGCCGTCGCCAGGGGCTCTAACCAGCCGCCGCGACCGTAGAGGATCACGAACGCCAAGCCGACGATGACCGGGCTCACGGCGAGGGGGAGATCCACGGCGACGTCCAAGACGGCGCGGCCCCAAAAACGCTGGCGGGCGAGCACGATGCCGCCCAAGGTGCCGGTGACGCCGCCGACGATCACCGCGAACACGGCGAGCACGATCGAGCGCCCCAAGGCGTCGAGGCCGCCCTGCTGGACGAGCTCCGAGACGACCTGGGCGGGCTCGGCGCCCACCGCGAGCAAGAGCGCGCCCAAGGGCACCCCCACGAGGCCCACGACCCAGAGGATCGCGGCGGCGGTGACCACGAGGCCGAAGCCTTGGGGTTTTGTGCGATGTCGTGGGGTCATTCACGCCCCCAGGGCTGGTTGACCCGGCTCACGACGAGCTGGGCGATGATCGAGACGACGAGCAGCACCACGCTGACCGCCGCGGCCTCGACGCTGTCTCCGGCCTCGACCTCACCCAACACATACACGCTGCCCACCAGCGTCTCCCGGGGCACGTTCCCCGAGAGCACCGCCATGGCGCCGAACTCGCCGATGGCCCGGGCGAAGCTCTGCCCAGCGCCAACCGCCAAGGCCGGCAGCAGCGGCGGCAGCAGGACTTGACGCACGATCAGCGCCTCTCCGGCGCCTAAGGTGCGCGCGGCCTCCTCCTCAGCGGGGTCGAGCTCCTCCAGCACGGGCTCCACGGCGCGCACGACGAAGGGCAGCGTCACGAAACACAAGGCGAGGATCATGCCCGGCCAGGCGTAGATCACGTCGATGCCGACCCCCGCCAAGGCGCCGCCCAAGGTGGACTGCGGGCCCAACATCACCACGAGCAGGATGCCCGCGACGAGGGTGGGCACGGCGAAGGGCAGGTCTACGAGCGCGCTCACGAGGCGCCGACCGGGGAAGTCCCAGCGCACGAGCGCCCAGGCCGTCGCGAGGCCGAAGATCAGGTCAATCCCGACGACGAGCAGGCTGAGCCCGAAGGACAAGCCCAAGGCGTGCAGCGCGGCGGGGCGGGTGATGGCCTCCCAGGCGCCGGAGAGGCCGCCGTCGGCGGCCCGGGCGAGCACGGCGAGCATCGGCAGCGCGACGAGGGCGCAGATCCAGACCCCAAACGAGGCCCGCATCAAACGCGGCGCCCAGACGGCCCGTGATCCACTCACTGGGCTTGACCTTGGGCGCTGGTCAAGGCGCGATCGTAGAGGGCGCCGTCGTCAAACACCGTGGTCTTGAGGCTGCCCCAGCCGCCCAGGTCGGCGGCGGTGAAGGTGTCGCCCAGCGGCGGGAAGTTGGCGACGGGCACACCGTCCACGACGGGGCGCAGGCCGTACTTCGCCAGCGTCGCTTGTTGGGCGGGCTCGGTGAGGAAGGCCACGAAGGCGTCCGCGAGGTCGGTGACGCCGTGGCGCTCGGCGTAGACGTCCACGACGGCGGCGGGGTTCTCGATCACCACCGTCGACTTGGGGATGACCGTGTCGAGCTTCTGCCCGGCCAAGGCCGCGACGACAAGCTCGTTCTCATAGGAGATGATCGCGTCGCCGATGCCCTTCTCGAAGGAGATCATCGAGTCGCGGGCGCCCTTGTCCATCACCCGCACGTTCTTGAGCACGCTCGCCAAGACCGCCTCGGCGTGGGCCTCGCTCGTGTCCGCGCCGACGTGGCCACGCCGGGCCGCGCCCACCACGCCGAGCACGTTCCACATCGCGCCGCCGCTGGTGCGCACGTTCGGGGTGAGCACCTCGATCCCAGGTTTTCCGAGATCCGCCCAGTCGGCCACCCCTTTGGGGTTGCCCGGACGCACGCCGATCACCACGACCGAGGACGAGACGATGCCTTTTGTGGGCGTGGCCCGCCAGTCCCGGGTGATGAGCCCAGCGTCTACGAGGGTCTGCACGTCGGGCTCTAGGGAGAGCCAGGCCACGTCGGCCTCAAAGCCCCCCGCGATGGCCCGGGCTTGGCTGCCCGAGGCCTGAAACGACGTCTCAAACTCGACGATCTCCCCGGTCTTGGCCTGCCAGGCCTCCTTAAACTTGGGGAGCAGGGCCTCGTTCATCGCCTCGCGCGGCGTCGTGTAGGCGCCGATGACGAGCTTTCGGGTGACCGGGGCGTCGGGATCGGCGTCGCCTGAGCAGGCGGTGAGCAGTCCAAGCAGCACAGACAGCGTCACAGACTTAGACACGGCGTGAAGGCGCATCGTCGGGCTCCCGGAGGCGAGGGGGCGTAGGCGTCGAGGGTGACGCTCGTGGCCGCCGAAGCTGCCTCAGCAAGGCCCGTGCCAGAGCCACGAGGGCGCCCCCAGGCCCCGTCGTGGCGGGTGCCCCCACGAAAAGCCACGATCCATCGTGAGCGGGCGCGTCGTGGCCACGAGATGTCGTGGGCGCCGGCTCACCAGACGACGACGAGGCCCTGGCTCTCTTGGTCGGCGTCGCAGGTCGGCCAGAGGGGCTCGACGGTGACCAGCTCGTCTACGCCGTCGCCGTCGAGGTCGAGGGACTCCAGCAGGCGGTGGCGGTCGGGGCGGTCGTCGAGGTCACAGGGCGATGACCAGCCCTCGGCCATGTACCAGCCCTCGGCGCGCTCGGGGTCAGGCACCCGCACGATCGCGCCGCCGTCGTGGGACACCAGCTCGACCTCACCGCTGGGCAGACGCCGGGTGGTGAGCTGGGACTGGGAGTCGGCGCCGATCTGAAAGCTCGTCGTGGGTTGTAGGGTCGGCGCGGTGAGCAGGTCTTCCCCCACGAACACCAACACACGCTCGCCGAGGTTGTTGACGTCTCCGCCGACGATGAGCTCGTCGGGCCCGATCCCGTCGGCGTCGGGCAGGCGCTGGAGGTTGCCGGGGAGCACGTTGGCGCTCTGGTACGTCGCGGCGACGATCAGCCGATCGTTGCGGCCCACCCGAGGCAAGGCCGCGCCCGAGAGGAGCATGACCCGCCCCGGCCGCCCGTAGGCGCAGCCCGGCGCGAGCACGGCGAGGTCGTCACGGTCGTCTTGGTTGACGTCGCCCACAGAGAGCACACGCTCCCCGGCGAGCTCCCCGGCCACGGTGTTCCAGCCGATGCCGCCGACCTCAAACACCCGTCGGCTGCCCCGGGCGTCACGCAGCGCGGCGCCATACACCACGGCGATCTCCCCCGCGCGCTCCGGGGTCACGGTGACCGGCGCCCCGATGGCGACGTCGCTGAGGCCATCGCCGTCGAAGTCCCCCGCGGTGAGATCGGTGCCTAAGCCTGACGTGTCGCCGGGCCCAAAGAGGATGAGCTGGGCGTCGGAGAGGGGCGTCTCCCGCGACAAGGCGCGCTGGGCGCCGCCGAGGAGGTACACCACGCCGACCCCAGCGTCGTCTCCGAAGGCGAGCATCAGCTCCCCGAGGCCGTCGCCGTCGAGGTCGCCCAGGCCCAGGGCGTTTCGGTGGCCAGAGGCGGCGTCCGGCGTACATTGGCCACCATCGACGAGCCACCACGCGCCCTGGTCGTTGCGGATCACCTGCTCGGCGTCGTCGAGGTCAAGCGCGCCGCTCCGCCCCCCAGAGAAGATGAAGAGATCGCTGCCATCGGCGAGGGTCTCGCCACGGCTCACGGCGAGGCCCAGCTCATCCCCCGGCGCGCCGTCGAGCTGGCCGAGGTTGTACACCCCGGCGATGAGCGCGCCCGCAGGGCCCTCGATCGTGAGCCTCGCGGCGTCTACGACGGGCGGGTGAACGGGAGGATCGGCTGATCCTGCGCAGGCGATGAGCCACAACCACATGGTCGCAGGCTACCTCCACACGCCGCGCTGCGCTACCCTTGGCGTGTATGTCAAGTCCCCAATCCGACCGTCTCCCTTCGCTGCGCGCCGCGCTCCTCGCCGTCGTGGTCTTTGTGCAGGGTGTCGCCGCCTCGCCCCTGCCGCCGTCGCCGACCTCAGCGAAGGCCTTGGCGAACCCCATCGCCATCGAGGAGCTCAACGGCTGGGTGAAGCTGCTCGGCGGCCTGGGCGTGAAGACCGACCGCGCCGCGCTCACGGAGCTGGCGATCGAGGCCTCCATCGTCACGAGCGAGCTGCGCAACTCGGTGATCAAGCCGTTTCGTCCGCTGCTGCGGATCACCGGCACCGGCCAGGGCTGGGGGCTGTTCACCTACCCCAACACCCACCCGCACCGCCTGGTGATCGAGGTCGAGCGCGACGGCAAGTTTGAGGTGGTCTACCGGGCGCTGGACCCGGAGCACACCTACCTTGAGCCCCAGCTCACCTTCCGCCGGGTGCGCGGCGTGTACGACGACAACGCCTCGAAGGTGCGGCCCTCCTACGAGAGCTTCGCCCGCTGGGTGGCCCGCCACGCCTTTGAGGACTGGCCCGACGCCACCCGGGTTCGGGTGAAGATGATCCGCACCCATGTGGTCACCCCGGGGCAGACCGCCGATCCCAAGGCCGAGACGCGGCTGGTCCGTGTGGTCAAGCGCGGCGAGGAGGGGCCTTGATCGGGCGGCTGTGGCGCTATTGGGTGGCCCTCTGGGATCACAAAGAGCCCGCGACGGCGATGGCCTGGGTGCGCCTGCTCCTGGGCCTCGTGCTGTGTTGGGATCTCGCGGAGGCCTGGCAGCTCGACCTCGTCTCGACGCTCTGGGCGCCGCCCGAGGCGGGTGGGTTCCCGTCGAACCTGCTCCACCGCGACCCGGTGCCCGAGGTCTACCGCCTCTTCCCGCCCACCGAGGCCACGGCGGCGGGCCTTCACGCCGTCACATTTTTTGCGTCCTTGGCCTGGGCGCTGGGCCTGTTCACCCGCCTAAGCGGCCTCGTCTTGATCTTGGCCTACGCCCAGCTCGCGCAGATCCTGCCCTTGGGCGACCGCGGCATCGATCTGATGATGCGGGACGTGATGTTCATCCTCTTGTTCTCCCGCTGCGGCGACGCCTTGTCGTTGGACGCCCGGCGGCGCACGGGGAGCTTCTTCGGCGACGGCGCCCTCGTCTCGGCCTGGCCTCGGCACCTGATCATCCTGCAGATCGTCGTGATGTACTGGATGGCCGGGGTGCAGAAGACCGCGCTCACCTGGACCCCCTTCGGCGGCTACCACGCGCTGTACATCATCCTGCAGGATCCCCACATCGCCCGGCACAGCTTCGAGTGGTTGGCCTCGGTGTGGCCCCTCACGAGCCTCGCCACGGCGACGACCCACATCTGGGAGAACTCCGCGCCGCTGATGTTGGTGCTGATGCACTTCCGCATGACCGACGGCCAGCCGGGTCGCCTGCGCGCCTGGGCCAAGCGCCTGCGGCTGATGCACCTGTGGGTGTTCGTCGGCGTGCTCCTGCACCTGGGCATCGCGGCGACGATGCAGCTCGGCATCTTCCCCTGGGCGATGCTCGCGCTGTACCCGGCCTGGTTTCACCCCGATGAGCTGGGCGCGGCTTGGGGTTGGCTCAAGGCCCGGGCCGGGCGCTGAGCCTGTCGCATCTGTCGCAAAAAAAATTACTAAGCACGTTCAGTGAACATATTCAATGAACGCGCTCATTGAGCCCGGCGCTCAGCCCTCGCAGATGAAGTAGTTCTTGGCCGAGCAGCCGAAGTCGTTCCACAGGCCCGTCGGCGAGTACCAGCCGATGTGGACACAGTTCTCGGCGCTGCCGTCGAGGTAGCTGTTGTTGGGCTCACCCGGCGACCACGCGGTGTAGCTGGTCGCCTCCCCGGTGGTCCACACGAAGCGGCCTTCGCTGGCGTGATCGTTCAGCCCGATCCACCAGTCGACGTCTAGGGTGGCGTAGGCGGTGGCCCACACCCAGGCGTCTTCAGCGGCGTCGGTGATCGCGACGAGGTCGTAGCCGTAGCTCACACACTCGGCGTAGGCGTCGGCCCAGGCGAGGCTCTCGGCGCAGAACAGGTACTCGTGGCCGTTGTAGGTCTGAAAGTCGCAGTAGCAGACGCCCTCATCGGTCTCGGTGTCGCAGTCGTTGTCGGCGTTGTCACATGCTTCAGTGGCGCCGGGGTAGGAGTCGCCGTCGCCGTCGTCGCAGTCGTTGTCGTCGCTGACGGCGCCGCTGGGGGCCTCGCAGGCGGTGAGGGGCGCGCTGGCGTCGCCGTAGCCGTCGTTGTCGTCGTCGGCGTAGTAGGTGGAGAGGTCGCTGGCGTCGGCGCCGTCGGTCACGCCGTCGCAGTTGTTGTCCACGCCGTCGCAGACCTCGTCGGCGTCGGGGTTCACCGCGCCGTCGTCGTCGTCGCAGTCGTTGTCGTCGCTGACGGCGCCGCTCGGGGTGTCGCAGGCCGTCTGCGGGGCGCTGGCGTCGCCGAAGCCGTCGCCGTCTCCGTCGGCGTAGTAGGTGGAGACGTCGCTGGCGTCGGCGCCGTCGATGGTGCCGTCGCAGTCGTTGTCTAGGCCGTCACAGACCTCATCGGCGTCGGGGTTCACCGCGCCGTCGCCGTCGTCGCAGTCGAGGATGTTGTCGGCGTAGCCCTCGGGCTGGGCGCAGCCGATGTAGGCGTAGTCCACGTCGCCGAAGCCGTCGCTGTCGGTGTCTTGCCACCAGGTCTCGGTGACGTTCTCGTCGGTGAGGCCGTCACAGTTGTTGTCGCGCCCGTCGCAGATCTCCGTGGCCTTGGGGCTCACGCCCGCGTCGTCGTCGTCGCAGTCTTCACAGGCCGCGTAGCCGTCGCCGTCGTTGTCGGCGTAGCCCGTGGAGCCGTCGCAGTTGTAGTCGTTGGGGTCGGCGCAGTCGGTCTCGGCGGCGCCGGGGTTGTAGCGCGCGTCGCCGTCGTCGCAGTCGCCGCCGACCTCCACCGCGCCCTCTGGGGTGGCGCAGGCCTCGGCGGCGGTGCCGTCGTCGCCGTAGCCGTCGCTGTCGGCGTCGGTGTAGACCGTGATCAGCACGCCCTCGTCGATGGCGCCGTCGCAGTTGTTGTCGAGGCCGTCGCAGGTCTCGGCGGCGCTGGGGTTCACCGAGGCGTCGCCGTCGTCGCAGTCCTCGGTGGACGGGCTGCCGTCGCCGTCGGCGTCGATGACCTCCTCGTCGGGGGGCTCGATGGCCGTGTCGGTCGTGGGCTCGCCGTCCTTGCAGGCGACGATGGCGAGGGTGGTGAGCAAAGTGAAGGTGGAGAGGCGCATCATGGCTCCGTGGTCTCGGCCCAAGCGTCGTAGGTGACGGCCCAGGCGCAAGGAAATCCGATGGGGTTCAGGGCGCTGCAGTCGCCGGTGAGCGACTCGCTCGCGGTGACGCTGAGGCTGAGGTGGGTGGGATCAAAGACCTCACCGAGGTCTTGACCCGAGACAGTGTAGAGGCAGGTCGCGAGGAGCTGCTCGTCCTCTGTCCACTGGCCGCTGAGGGCCGGGCCGTCTCGCAGCAAGGTGCGCGGGGGCTGGTCGCCGAGCGTCAGGGTGAGCGCGGCGCCGTTCGTGGTCAACGTCGCGTCCGTCGTCTCGCCCGGGGCCAAGGCGTAGCCGCACTCGTCTTGCAGAACGTCGGTGATGGTGAAGACCCACGCGCCTGACTGCAGCGCGCCGGTGGGGCCTGGGTCGCTCAGATCAGGCAGACAAGAGAGGAGAAAGAACATGAAGAAGGGCGAGGTCGTACGGGCGATTCTCGTCATGGAGCACACCAGGGGGGTTCAACTTCAGTATGATATCGCCGGGAGCTTCTGTGTACGCCATCTCCAACCCCATCGCCCTTTGGCGGCGACCTTGAGCGACGCCCGCCCGCCGAGCCCGGACCTGCGCGCCACCCCGCCGCGCCTCGACGCGGCGCCTCAGGTGACGCTCTTGGAGGCGGACACGGTCTTCGCGTTCTCGGGCTGGTCTCGGGAGACCCTGCGGGCGGCGGCCACGGGGGAGGCGCCAGTCCTGGGGATGGTCGTGCGGTTCTGCGCGATCCCGACGCCCGGAGA
>JBEAVX010000710.1:0-4835 GCA_041160755.1 Pseudomonadota bacterium | reverse complement strand
CAGCTCATTGGGCAATCGTCCACCGAACCAAGCGGCGGCGCGTGATGCGGCCTCCCATGAGATTCCGGTCACTGGGACCTCACGCTCGTTGGGGCGGCAAAGGACCACTCGCTCCCCATCGCGCAGGAGGTACTGGTCCTTCCGCGTGTACCATGCCCAGCAGGCCTCCACCCCCGCCTCATCCCCCGCCGCGATGAGCGCCTCCAAGAACGTCGCGTACTCCCCCAAGGTCACCGGGAAACGCCCCAAGACGAAGCCGTCCACCCAGACCCGCTGCCGAGGCAGGCTGTCGGCGGCGAAGGGGTCTCCGCCGACGATGCAGTAGCCGGGCGGGATGTACACTTGGTCGTCGCGGAGCTGGCCCGGGTTGGGGATCACGATGAGCGCGGGCTCGCCGCCCTCGGGGGGCACGCCGTCCCAGCGCCCGGCGCGCTCCATGAGCACGGGGTAACGAACGGTGACGCCATCAGCCTCTAGGGTGACCAGCCAGGAGCCTTTGGGCACGGTCACGTCCACGAGGGGCGTAACGCCGAGGCGCCGCTCGGGCTCGGTCACCAGCCGCCGGTCACGCTCGACGAAGCGGTGCAGCCAGGCGACGGCGGGGCGCGAGGTGCGGATCGACAAGGCGCCGTCACCCTTCAGAAACGCCGCGTGCTGCCCACGATCGTGGCTGGCGAGCAGAAGCTCCGCCCGCTGCGTCGCCAAGGGGTCGAGCAGGCGATCGGCGCGGGCGAGCTCATCGCGGTAGTGGTCGGCGAGGAGCGCGTGGGCCTCGGGCAGCTCGGGATCACGGCTGAGCGCGGCGCGGAGCTCCTGATGCCAGGCGACCTCCCGCAAGATCCCCTCGGACTCGATGGCCGCGGCCCGATCCTGCATCTCCCAGATCGGCACCTTGGACTCGACGGGCTCATCCCCGCTCAGCGACTCCAGACGGGAGGCCGCGTCGGCCCGGAGCACCTCGGCCTCACGCTGGAGCTTGAGGATCCCCGGGCGCTGGGCCTCGGCGCGGCGCGTCAGCGCGAGGGCCTCGGCGCGGCGCAAGGAGCCGTCGAGCCACAGCGAGAGCGCCTCGGCCATCGCCCCGGCGTCGGGGTAACGGTGGATGGGGTCCGGCATCAGCGCCCGGCCGCAGATCTGCCGCAGCTCCGGGGGGATCTCGGCGCGCTCGATGGCCTCTGGCCAGCGGGGCGGGTCGGAGACGAGGCGCCGCCAGATGAGCTTGGGGTCGCCCTCCAGGGGGCCACGGCCGCACAGGACGCTGTGCAGCACGGCGCCCAGGCCGTACACGTCGGACGCTGGCCCCACCAGCTCGTGCTGGCCCCGGGCCTGCTCCGGCGACATAAACGCTGGGGTGCCCAAGACAGCGCCGCCCAGGGTGACGTCCGCGCGCTCCCAGACCGGCGCCCCAGGGAAGGGAGGCAGCTCCGACGCGCCGATCCACCGCGCGAGCCCCCAATCCATCACCCGGACCTCTCCGAAGCGCCCGACCATGAGGTTCGCGGGCTTGAGGTCACGGTGGAGCACCCCGCGGCTGTGGGCGTAGCCGACGGCGTCGCAGATGGTCCGCATCAGCGTGACGAGGCGGTGAACCACGTCGGGGCCGACCGCCGGGCCGGTGATCATCTCGCCGAGGGTCTTCCCCTCCACCAAGGTCATCGTGAACCACAGGCGGCCGTCGTAGAGCTCTCCACGGTCCAACACCGAGACGACGCCGGGGTGCTGCAGCCGCGCCGTGGTCGCGATCTCCGCCAAGAACCGCGCCCGGGCGGCGGCGCTGTCCAGGAGCTCCCAGCCGAGCACCTTCATCGCCACGGGCACCCGCAGCTTCCGATCCCAGGCCCGCCGAACCTCGCCCATCCCGCCCCGGGCGATGAGCCCAAGATCGTGGTACCGCGCCTCCGACGACGCATCATCGGTGACGGGGGGCTCACCCTCCGGGGACCAGGTGGACTCGTCGTGCATGGTGAATGCTACAGCGCGGAGGGTCGGCGGGTCAAGCTGAGGGGCACCCACCCATCTTGTCGGGCCAAGCCGACATTCTTGTCCCGACGTGGCGCCTCTCGCCCCGCCGGGTGACAGTGCCCCGTCGAACACCCGCCCGGGAGCTGTTGATGTCGAGCCCGATCCCCCTCTCCTGTGATTGTGGCGCCGTCCGCGGGGAGATCACCATGAGCCCCGGCGACGCGAACCACTGCGTGTGCTTCTGCGATGACTGCCAAGCCTTCGCCGCCGCCTTGGGCCGCGAGGACGTGCTCGACGCCTGGGGCGGCACCGACATCGTTCAGACCGCGCCTGCGCGTCTGCGCATCACCCAAGGCGAAGGCGAGCTGCGCGCCCTGCGGCTTGGGCCGAAGGGCCTCGTGCGCTGGTACACCGCCTGCTGCAAGACGCCCGTGGGCAACATGATGGCCACGCCCCGCTCCCCCTTCGTCGGCGTCATCAGCCGGTTCATCGCGCTGGACGCCGAGGCCCGGGACAAGGCCGTCGGCCCGGTGAGCGTTCACCTCATGGGCCGCTACGCCAAGGGCGGCTGCCCCGCCCACGCCCACCCCGGCGTGCCGCTCTCGGCGATGCCCGGCATGGCGAAGGTGCTGCTGCGCACCCTCTTCACCGGCGGGCACAGCCCCTCGCCCTTCGTGCTCGACGGCGCCTGGCGGGTGGAGCCCGAGGTGTTGAGCCCCGAGGCCCGGGCCAAGCTCAGCCCAGGCGCTCCAGCTCCTTGATCAGCGCCTGATCCCGCTCGGAGACGAAGTTGATCACCACGCCCGAGCGCCCCGCCCGCGCCGTGCGGCCCGCGCGGTGCAGGTAGTTGTCGACCCGTGAGGGCAGGTTGTAGTTGATCACCCGGCCGACGTGCTCGATGTCGAGGCCACGGGCGCCCAAGTCCGTCGCGATGAGCAGGTCCACCTCGCCCTCGCGGAACTTCTTGAGGTTCACCCGGCGCTCCACGCGGTCCATCTCCCCACGGAACACGGCGCAGGGCCGCTTGATCCGGGCGAGCTGGGCGACGACCTTGTCGCACTGCTCTCGGGTGTTCGTGAACAGGAGCGTGCCGCCCTCGTTGGGCGTGGCCAGCTCGATCTGGAGCTGCTCAAACCGGCGGCCATCGACGATGCGGCGGTTGATCGTCTGCAAGGTCGAGACCGGGCGGTGGCTGCCCCGGCTGCGCAGCTCCACAGGCATGTTGAAGGTGCGCTGGGCGAGCCGCGCGACGGGCGGCGGCAAGGTCGCGGTGAACAGGGCGAGCTGGCGGTCTTTGGGCGTCGCGTTCACGAGCTCACCGGCCTGGGGCAAGAAGCCCAGATCCATGAGCTGATCGGCCTCGTCGAGCACCATCATCCGCACGTCGCTCAAGAACACGATCTCCCGCTCGACGAGCTGGCCGAGGCGACCGGGCGTGGCGACGAGCACCTCAAAGGCGCCCTTCACGTTCTCGCGGCTCTTGAGCAGGTCCACGCCGCCGAGCGCCATACGCACGCGCAGCCGGGTGTCGTGGGTGAAGGTCTTGAACACCCGGGCGACCTGCTCGCCGAGCTCTCGGCTGGGCACGAGCACCACGGCGCGGGGGGTGCCTTCAGCGGTGACCGGGCTGCCGCTCTCCTCTAAGCTCTTGATCTTGTGGAGGATCGGCAGGGCGTAGGCCAAGGTCTTGCCGCTGCCCGTCTCGGCGACGCCGACGACGGAGCGCCCCGCGAGGAGCTCAGGCATCGCCCGGGCCTGAATCTCCGTGGGCCGGGTGATGCGCTGGGCGTCCAGGGTGGCCTGAAGGGTGGGCAGCAGCCCAAGCTCATAGAAGCTGTTCATCGAGGCTCCGATCCTGCCCTGGGGTTCGCCGCGCGTCACGATGCGCCCGCAGCGCTGAGGCGAAGGCGCGCCGGGCTCCAGAGAACAACGACCCCCTCCGACGGACGCCGAAGGGGGTCGTGAGGGAGATGGTGACCCCAACGGGATTCGAACCCGTGTTAGCGGAATGAAAATCCGCCGTCCTGGACCTGACTAGACGATGGGGTCGAGGGCTATGGGCCGTACTGGACTCGAACCAGTGACCCTCGGCTTAAAAGGCCGGTGCTCTACCTACTGAGCTAACGGCCCATAGAGCGCACGCGACGTAACAGGGGGGGCCGCCGAGGTCAACCCGCCGTGCGCTTGAGTCCGGCCTTGGCCTCCTCGTGATCGGGCTTGAGGGCGAGGATCGCCTTAAACTCGCGGTTGGCGTTGAGCTTCATCGTGAGGGCCTCATAGACGTTCGCCAAGGCCAGGCGGTACTCGATGACCTGGGGCTCCTTCTCGACGGCCTTGCGGAAGTACGTCAACGCGCTCTTGTTGTCGTTGCCGTTGGCCTGGATGATCTTGCCGAGGCGGAAGAAGGGCTCCCCCATCGGCGGGTCGAAGCCGACGGCCTGGTGGTAATGAAAGAACGCCTCTTTGGTGCTGGAGAAGCTCTCGGCCTTCTTCGCCAGCTCGATCTGCTTCTCGGCCTGCTGGCGGCGCCCCTTGGCGTCGGCCTCGGTGAAGCGCTTCTTGTACTCTTCGTTGCGGGGGTCAAACTCCATCGCGAGCTTGAAGTTTCGCGCGGCCTTGGACCACTCGTTCGCGGCGACGTCGGCCTCGCCGAGCTTAAAGAAGCCCCGGGCCTTCTTGAGCCGCTCGATGATCGGCGCCTTCAGGGCGTCCATGGCGGCAGACGAGGGCTTCTTGGGCTCGGCGGCGGGCTTCGTGGCCTGGGCCGCCGGGGTCGCGGGCTGGGCCGCCGCCGGGGCCGGAGGGCTGAACCTCACGGTGTACGGGTCCGCCGGGGCGGCGGGAGGCGCTGGGCTGGCCGGGCGCCCCATGTT